>DASURM010000324.1:0-9052 GCA_036280035.1 Burkholderiaceae bacterium
GCCATCTATCCGGGGGCACGATGAGGCACGCCCCGCCCACTGCCGACGACACGCTCGCCCGGCTGGCCGCGGTGATCGAGTCGCGCCGCGGCGGCGACCCCGAGCAGAGCTACGTGGCGCGGCTGTTTGCCAAGGGGCCAGACGCGATCCTCAAGAAGATCGGCGAGGAGGCCACTGAAACGGTGATGGCGGCCAAGGACGGCGACCGCGAGCGCATCGTCGCCGAGATGGCCGACCTGTGGTTCCACACGCTGGTGGCGCTGGCCGCCTTCGGCCTGAAGCCGCAGGACGTGCTCGACGAGCTGGCGCGCCGCGAGGGCACGTCGGGGCTGGAGGAGAAGGCGCTGCGCAAGCAGCGCGCGCGCGAGGGAGAACAGCCATGAACGAGATCGTGACCACCTCCAAGTCGGCCGAGGAGCTGACCGGGCTGAAGAACGTGACGATGATGGTCTACCTGCTGCAGGCCCTGAGCTTTCTCTGGGGCGTCACCGCCATCGTCGGCGTGATCGTCAACTACGTGAAGCGCGACGACGCCCGCGGCACCGTGTACGAGAACCACTTCGACTGGCAGATCCGCACCTTCTGGTGGGGGTTGCTGTGGGGCGTGGTCGGCGTGCTGCTGATCATCGCGCTGGGCCTGGGCTTTCTCGTGATGTTCATCGCCTGGGTGTGGGCCATCTACCGCGTCGTCAAGGGTTGGCTCAAGCTGAGCGAAGGCAAGCCGGTCTACCCGGCCTGAGGAGGCCTCACGTGGCAACCGATCCGAACTGCCTCTTCTGCAAGATCGCCGCGGGGCAGATCCCCGCGAAGAAGGTCTACGAAGACGACGAGATCGTCGCCTTCCACGATATCCACCCGTGGGCGCCGGTGCACATCCTGCTGATTCCCAAGCGCCACATCGTCAGCATGGTCGACGTCACCGAGGCCGACGCGCCGCTGCTCGGGCGCATGATGGCCGTGTCGCCGCGGCTGCTGCGCGAACTCGGCGTCACCAACGGCTTCCGCCACGTGGTGAACACCGGCCGCGACGGCATGCAGGAGGTGTTGCACCTGCACGTCCACGCGATGGGCGGCCCCCGCCCCTGGCTGAAGGGGTGACCGCGCCGGCGTGCGGGCAAACGCCGCGTGAACCGGCGGGCCGTTCACAACGCCGGTGCAGGGAACCGAGGCGCACCGCCTAAAATCTATTGCTTGCTTCCAGGAGATTCAAATGGGTTCGTTCAGCATCTGGCATTGGCTGATCGTGCTGCTGGTCGTGGTTCTGATCTTCGGCACCAAGAAGCTGAAGAACATGGGCTCCGATCTCGGGGCCGCCGTCAAGGGCTTCAAGGACGGCGTGCGCGACGGCACGGCCGGCACCGAGACGCCCGCGCCGCCACAGCAGCAGGTGACCGCCGGCCCACGCCCGGCCGACGCCAACACGGTCGACGTCGAGGCCAAGAGCAAGTCGTGATCGGCCGCTGAGGCGTTTGGGCTGGCGCGACCCATGCTCGACTTCGGTTTCGACAAGATCGCGCTGATCGGCGCGGTGGCGCTGATCGTGATCGGCCCGGAGAAGCTGCCGCGCGTGGCACGCACCGTGGGCGCGCTGATCGGCAAGGCACAGCGCTACGTGGCCGACGTCAAGGCCGAGGTCAACCGCTCGATCGAGCTGGAAGAACTGCAGAAGATGAAGAAGCAGTTCGAGACCGCCGCCAGCGACATCCAGAGCACCGTGCAGCGCGAAGTCGGCGAAGCCGGCCAGGCGTTCGAGTCGAGCTGGAAGGAGGCCACCGCGGGGCTCGAGGGCGACGCAACGACGGCGACCCCGGCCGAGCTGCCGCCGCCGGCGTACAAGCGGCCCGACAAGAAGTGGCGGGTCAAGCGCGGTGCTGTGCCGACGTGGTTCAAGCAACGCCAGGGCATCCGGCGCCAGGTGCAGTCCGGCGCCGCGCGGGTGGCGCGCTTCAGGCCGCCGCGCCTGCGGTGAAGGCGAGGCAATGGCCACCGAAGATCCGAAGGACGAACTCGCAGGAACCGAAGCGCCATTCGTCACCCACCTGGTTGAGCTGCGCAACCGCCTGATTCGCGCGCTCGGCGCAGTGCTCGTCGTGTTCATCGTGCTGTGCATCTGGCCCGGGCCCGGCGCCATGTACGACCTGCTGTCGGCGCCGATGACGCACCACCTGCCGGCGGGGACCAAGCTGATCGCGACGAATGTGTTCTCGCCGTTCCTGGTGCCGCTGAAGATCACGCTGATGGCGGCGTTCCTGGTCGCGCTGCCGGTGGTGCTCTACCAGGTTTGGGCCTTCGTCGCGCCCGGGCTGTACTCGCACGAGAAGAAGTTCGTGCTGCCGCTGGTGGTGTCGAGCACGACCCTGTTCTTCATCGGCGTCGCGTTCTGCTACTTCGTCGTCATTCCCGCGCTGACGCGGTTCATCGTCGCGGTGGCGCCGTCGTCGATCAACACCGCGCCTGACATCGAGCAGTACTTCGGCACCGTGCTGACGCTGTTCCTGGTGTTCGGCATGGCGTTCGAGGTGCCGGTGGCCGTGGTGGTGCTGGCGCGCGTCGGCGTGGTCAGCATCGAGCAGCTGAAGAAGTTCCGCGGCTACTTCATCGTCGTTGCGTTCATCGCGGCAGCGATCGTGACGCCGCCCGACGTGGTGTCGCAGCTGTCGCTGGCGATCCCGCTGTGCCTGCTGTACGAGGTGGGCATCTGGTCGGCCAGGCTCTTCATCCGCGCCACCAACGCGCCCGAGGAGCAGGCCGCCGCTGCCAAGGAAACCTGACGGCGACGGCCGCCAGCGCTACTGCGGCGGGCGCCGTGCCGCGGCCGGCCGCTGGCCGACCGTGAGCTTCACCTGCAGCGATTGGCTGCCGCGATGCACGCTCAGGGTGGCCTCGCTGCCGGGTTTGAGCGCGGCCACCGCGTTGAGCAACTGCACGGTGTTGGCCACCGGGCGGCCGCCGACCGCGGTGACGACGTCGCCGGGCATCAGGCCGCTCCGGCCGGCGGGGCCGTCCTGCAGCACGCCGGTGATCAGGACGCCGTCCTTGACCGGCAGCTTGAAGCTCTCGGCGTACTCGGCAGGCAGGTCGCGCGGTTCGACTCCGATCCAGCCGCGCGTCACCTTGCCGTCCTTGATGAGACCTTCCATCACCTGGCGCGCCAGGTCGGCCGGGATCGCGAAGCCGATGCCCATGCTGCCGCCGGAGCGCGAGAAGATCGCGGTGTTGATGCCCACCAGGTAGCCGTTGACGTCGACCAGCGCGCCGCCGGAGTTGCCGGGGTTGATCGCGGCGTCGGTCTGGATGAAGTTCTCGAAAGTCGACAGCCCGAGCTGGTTGCGCCCGAGCGCGCTGACGATGCCCGAGGTCACCGTCTGGCCGACGTTGAAGGGGTTGCCGATCGCCAGCACCAGGTCGCCGACTTGCAGCGCCTCGACGTTGCCCAGCGTGATCGACGGCAGCTTGTCGAGGTCGACCTTCAGCACCGCGACATCGGTATCGGGGTCGGTTCCGACCAGGCGCGCCTTGGCCTCGCGGCCGTCGGCGAGGCCGATCTCGATCTCGCTGGCGCCCTCGACGACGTGGCTGTTGGTGAGCAGGTAGCCGTGCGCCGAGACGATGACCCCCGAGCCAACCCCACGCTGCACTTCGCCGGGCGAGCGGTCGCCGAAGAAGTAGCGGTACCACGGGTCGCCCTCGTGGGGGTTGCGCGCACCGGGCCGGATGGCGCTCACGCTCACCACCGCCGGCGCCGCGCGGCCGACCGCCGTGCTCAGACTGCCGGCGGCCGGCGCGGCGCTTGCCGGCGCCGCGGCGCGGATGGCCACCACGTCGGGCTTGGCGCTGGCCGGCGCGCGCGCCATCCACTGCGGCTTGAGCGTGCCCACCACGAACAGCACCGCCAGCGCGACGGTGACCGCCTGCGAGAATACGAGCCAGAGCCTACGCACGGGAATCCGGTAACCAAGATGGTGTCGCGCGACGAACTGCAATCGCACCTGGCGCAGTTGCTCGACGTCGCTCGGTTCCGGGATTATGGGCCGAATGGTCTGCAGGTCGAGGGTCGGCCCGAGGTGCGAAGCCTGGTGTCGGGGGTGACCGCGAGCCTCGGCTTGATCGAGCAGGCGGCGGCGCACGGCGCCGACGCGCTGCTGGTGCACCATGGCCTGTTCTGGCGCGGGCAGGACGGTCGCATCACCGGCTGGCTGCGCGCGCGCGTGGCGCTGCTGCTGGCCAAGGGGATCAACTTGTTCGCGTATCACCTGCCGCTCGACGGCCATCCGGAGTTCGGCAACAACGCGCAGTTCGGCGCGCGGCTGGGCTTGCGCGCCGATGCCCGCTTCGGCGAACAGGAGCTGGGCTTTGCCGGCGACAGCGGCGCGCTGGGTTCGCTGGCTGCGCTGACCGCAGCGGCCGAACGTGTGTGCGAGCGCGCGCCGACCGTGGTGGCGGGCGACGGACGGCCACTGCGGCGCATCGGCTGGTGCACCGGCGGCGCGCAGGGCGCCTTCGAGGCGGCGATCGCTGCCGGTGTCGATGCCTACGTGACCGGCGAGATCTCCGAGCCGCAGGCCCACATCGCGCGCGAGACCGGCGTCGCCTTCGTCGCCTGCGGCCACCATGCGACCGAGCGTTTCGGCGCGCCGGCGCTGGCTGCACACGTGGCGTCGCGCTTCGGCCTCGCGCACTGCTTCATCGACCTGCCCAACCCAGCGTGACGTCCGTGAACGCTGCGCCGCTGCTGGCCGTGACGATGGGCGATGCGTGCGGCATCGGGCCCGAGGTCGTCGCCAAGGCCATGGTGCAGCCGCTGCCGGCGCCGTGCGTGGTGGTCGGCGACGTGGCGGTGATGCGCCGTGCGGTCTCGGCGTGCAACCTCGGCTGGCCGATCGCCGAACTCGACGAGCCGGCGCAGGCGCGGCAAATGCCGCCGCGCTGCATCGGGGTCTGGCAGCCGCTCGCGTTGCCCGGCGGCTTGGCGGCCTTGCCGATCGGCGAGGTGCACGCCGACGCCGGCCGCGCCGCGATCCGCTGCATCGAGGCGGCGGCCGGGCTCGCGCTGTCCGGCCGAGCCAGCGCGGTCGTCACCGCGCCGGTTCACAAGCAGGCGTTGGCGGCAGCGGGCTCGCCGTTTCACGGGCACACCGAGATGCTGCAGGCGCTGGCCGCGGCGGGCGGGCCGCCGCCCGAGGTGCGCATGATGCTGGCCAACGACGAGCTGCGCGTGGTGCTGGTGACGATTCACGTGTCGCTGAAGCAGGCGATCGCGATGCTCAGCGTGGATCGCATCGCCACCACCATCGCGCTGGCGCAGCAGGCACTGCAGCGTGCCGGGCTCGCGCACCCGCGCATCGCGGTGGCCGGGTTGAACCCGCACGCGGGCGAGGGGGGTCTGTTCGGCGACGAGGAGATCGGCCTGATCGCACCGGCGATCGCCCGCGCGCGCGAGCAGGGCATCGACGCCAGCGGGCCCTATGCGCCCGACACCGTGTTCATGCGCGCGCGCCATGCGCTCGGGCACCCGGGCGAGTTCGACGCCGTGGTCGCGATGACGCACGACCACGGGCTGATTCCGGTCAAGTACCTCGGCATCGAGCGCGGCGTCAACGTGACGCTGGGGCTGCCGTTCGTGCGCACCAGCCCCGACCACGGCACCGCGTTCGACATCGCCGGTCGCGGCGTGGCCGACGCGACCAGCCTGCGCGCGGCGTTGTCAGTGGCGCACCAGTTGTCCGGAGGCGGCCGCCTTCGCTGAAGGCGCGGCTGCTGCCTTGCCGCCGCCGACGCTCAGTTGCGCCAGTTGCGCGCGGGCACGGGCGGTGGCGCGCTCGAGCAGGTAGGCATGCTCGAAGGCGCGCAGCCGATCGGCTTCGCACATCTTGGCCAGCATGCGGTAGGTCATCGAGATCGTGCGCACGTGCTTGTGGCCGCGGGTGAACACGAAGAACGTGCGGCCGGCGCTGACGTGTGCGAGTCGCACCTTCTGCCACTGGCCGTCGATGTGCATCTGATAGGCGAAGCCGATCTGCACATGGTCGGCCAGCG
The DNA here is from genome assembly GCA_036280035.1 of Burkholderiaceae bacterium. GTDB lineage: Bacteria > Pseudomonadota > Gammaproteobacteria > Burkholderiales > Burkholderiaceae_C > JAEUPI01. The sequence goes on from DASURM010000324.1 coordinate 6,037, forward strand.
AGCCGCCGCGCGACGGCTCGACCGGCTCGGGCTCGGGCATGCCGTCGATCTGGATGTCGACCTCGTTGACCTCGGGTTCGGCCTCGAGTTCGACGTCGATCTTGCCGTTCCAGTCGATCGAGCGTTCGTCGACCAGGCCGATCGCCTTGGCCTCGGCCTCGGTGAAGGTGTTCGCCTGCACCGCGTCGAGCAGCACCGGCAGCTCGGACGCCGGCATCGGGGGCAACTCGCTGGTCTTCGGGATCGTTGCGCCGAGGACGACGTCGACCTGCTTGAGCAGCAGGTTGTAGTCGAGCGTGCGCATCGCTTCGCCCTTGAGCGACTCCGCATGCGCGGGCAGCAGCTTGCCGAAGAAGTCCTTGCGCGCCACCTCCGGCCACTTGAGCATGTCCATGCCGGCGTTGAGCGTCTTCATCAGCGTCGGCAGGGCGATCAGGAACGCCTTGCGCTGCGCCGGCGATCCCTTGGGCTGCACGCTCATCAGCAGATCGCGGCCGGCCAGGCGCAGGCGCGCCACCGCCGGGCTGTCGTGGCCTTCGTCGAGGGCGGCCTTCATCACCGCCTGGCTCCACACCGACGACACGAAGTCGCGCAGGAAGTCGGGCGCCGGCACGTCGTTCAGGCCGTGGCGCAGCTGGGCGGCGTAGCGCTGCTGCAGACGCAGCTGGTTCTCTTTTTGCGCCAGCACCTCGTCGGCGTTGCCGCGGCGCTGCACCTCGCGCCGGTTCTGGTCGACGACGAACGACTCGAGATCCTCCAGCTTCTGCTCGTACAGCTGGATCTGCTCGAAGTCGCCTTCGACGATCTGCTGCACCAGATCCTTCACCAGCTTGATGAACGCCTTGCCGTCCTCGTCGTCGAGGTCGTCGAACGCGACGCCCAGCGACGCGATGCGATTGACGAAGCGACGCACCGGATGGCGCCGCGACGAGAAGAACGTCGGGTCGCCGAGCGCCGCGCGCAGCACCGGCAACTGCAGCCGCCCGATCTGGCGCGCCATCTGCGGCGGCACGTTGGGGTCGGACAGGATCTGGTCGAACAGGCCGCCGACGACGTCGATCACCATGTGATCGAGCGCGCCGGTGGCGGCCTGGCGCAGCTCGTCGCGGTGCGCGACGATCAGGTTCGGACCGGCCAGCGCACCGGCGCCCGAGTGCAGCGGGTTGATGGTGCCGTGCAGACCGCCGCCGGTGGTGGGCGCCGACACGACATCCGGCGGCGCGGTGTAGGCCAGCCGACGCAGCAGGCCCATCAGCTCCGGATCGATCTGGCCGAGCGTGGCGCCGCTGCCGCCCGAGGGGCGGCCGCCTCGTGCATTGCCCGCCAGTTCGGTGGCCGGGAACTTGGTCAGGTCGTTGGGGTCGCGCACGCTGGCGGCGAAGCCGTCGACGCCGCTGCCGCGGCTGCTGCGCGCGAACGCGGCCGTGGCGCTGCCGCTGCTGCCGCCACTACCGCTGCCGAGCGAACCCGGCCTCGAGTTCACCGCGCTCGCGCCGGCGCCGTGCGCATGCTCGTAGCCAGTGTCGACCGAGCCCACGTTGGCCCCGGGCCCCTCGGTGGCGCGCACGGTCATCTTCAGCGGCTTGATGCCCGCGGCGCGCAGATCGCCCATCACGTCGAGATAGGTCTGGCGCATCGCGGCGGCCAGCGTGCGGCCGACCTCCAGCGACAGCGCCTTGCGCACCTCGGTGCGATCGGCGATGGCCTCGATCGCCCGCACCAGCGCGCGGCCGATGACCTCGGGGCGCAGCGGGTTGCGTTCGCTGTCGGCGCTCTTCAGGTGCAGCACCGCGCCGATGTAGGTGTCGAGTTGGCGCAGCTCCCACTCGCACTGGTTCTGGATGTCGAGCGCGAAGCGGTCGGCCAGCACCTTGATCTCGACCTCATGGTCCTCGACCAGGGTCATCATGTCCCAGGTGGTCGGGCCCGTCGGGCTGGAGCTGCGCGGCCGCACCTCGCGCACCACGCTGTCTTCCATCGTCTCGTTGAACGTGACGGCGAATACCGTCATCTTGCGGTTCAACTCGAACTGACCGCCGAGCAAGGCGTCGCGCTGCGCCGTGCTGGTGGCCGACAGGGCGGCCAGGCCGAGACCGTTGACGCACTTTTCGGCCGCCTTGCGCGCAGCCAGGCGCACCCGCTGCAAGGCGGTGTCGATCGCCGGGGGCAATCGGACGGGCGTGGGTGTGTTCATCGTGGCCGAAGGACCGCGTAGTGCGGTCAGTATGCGGCCACAGACCTCGGCGGCATCGCACGAACCGGTGCGCGAATGGGGCGTGATTCACGCTCGGCGCGCGCGACCGGGCGTGCGTTTACCTCCGGTTGCGAAAGTGCCAGTTGGAGCGACTTGCAACCGCGCGCGCCGACCGTTCGTCGACGCAGTCCGCGTCAGCGCTTGAGCGCGTCGCGGATTTCGCGCAGCAGCGTGATGTCCTCGGGAGGTGCGGCCGGCGGCGCGGGTGGCGTCTGGGTTCTCAGGCGGTTGAACTGCCTGACCATCAGAAAGATGATGAACGCGAGGATCGCGAAGTTGATCGCCACGGTGATGAAGTTGCCGTAGGCGAACACCGCGCCGGCCTTCTTGGCATCGGCGAGATTGGTTGCCGTCTGTCCGGATAGCGCGATGAAGTAGTTGCTGAAGTCCAGGCCGCCGAGCAGCTTGCCCACCAGCGGCATGATGATGTCGCCGACGAGCGAGTCGACGATCTTGCCGAATGCCCCACCAATGATGACGCCGACCGCGAGGTCGACGACGCTGCCCTTCATCGCGAACTCTCTGAACTCGCTGGCAAAACTCATGCTTGCTCCTCGTTGACGGATCCCGGCCATGCGGCCGCGGCCAGTATTGCGTCTGGCCGCAGCCTGTCAATGCGGGCGCGGACGGGGCGGGAAGGGCTTGACGGCTCGGCTAAAATCTGCCGTTGCTCGCGCCGGTTGCGGGCGCCAACAACAAAGGATTGCCATGGCTGATTCGGTCGCCGACCCCGCCCGCCGCAACTGGGTCATCGCCACCTGC
>DASURM010000325.1:0-6572 GCA_036280035.1 Burkholderiaceae bacterium
CCGCCTCGTAGACGGCGATCGACAGCGTCTGCGTACGTCCGGGAATGCTGCCGGCCACCATCAGCGTGGCACCGAACTCGCCGAGCGCGCGCGCGAACGACAGCAGCGCTCCGGCGAGGATGCCGCGCCACGCCAGCGGCAGCGAGACGCGGAAGAAGACCCCGGCTTCGCCAATACCGAGCGTTCGCGCGGCATCCTCGAGCTGCGCGTCGACCGTCTCGAACGCGGCGCGCGCACCTTTGAACACCAGCGGGAACGACACCACCGTCGCCGCCAGCACCGCCCCCTGCCAGGTGAAGACCAGCCGGATACCGAAGCTCTGCAGCAGCCACGCACCGAGCGGGCCGTGCGTGCCGACCAGCACCAGCAGGTAGTAGCCGAGCACGGTGGGCGGCATCACCATCGGCAGCGTCAGCAGCGCGTCGAGCAGTTCGCGGCCGACGAAGCGCCAGCGCGCCAGCGCATAGCCGATGCCGATGCCCAGCACCAGGTTCAACGCCGACGCCCACAGCGCGACCTTCAGCGTCAGCGCGAGTGCGATCCAGGCCCCGTCCATCGCCGATCAGGGCGGGCCGAAGCCGTAGCGTGCGAGCACGGCCTGCGCCGCAGGCGACCCCAGGAAGTCGACGAAACGCATCGCCAACGCCGGGTTGGCGCTGGCCACCAGCGGCGCGGCGGGGTACAGGATCGGCGTCGTGGTCGGCGCAGTGAACGAGACCTTCACCCGCTCGGCCATCAGCGCGGCGTCGGTGGCGTACACGAACCCGGCGTCGACCTCGGCGCGCGCCACGTAGTCGAGCGCCTGGCGCACGGTGTTGGCGCCCACCATCTTGGGCTCGATCGCCGACCACAGGCCGGCGGCTTCGAGCACGCGCTGCGTGTAGCGCCCGACCGGCACGCTGGCCGGCAGCCCGATCGCAATGCGCTGGTAGGCCCCGCCCCTCAGATCGCCGAGCGCTTTGGGTACGTGGGCGGCCTTGGCCGGCACGACCACGACCAGCGTGTTCGACACGAAGTTGCGGCGCTGCGCCGCGAGCACCAGGCCTTTGCTCTGAGCCTGGTCCATCGTCTCCTGGTCGGCGCTGGCGAACACGTCGACCGGGGCACCGTTGGCCATCTGCTGCAGCAGCGCGCCCGAGGCGCCGAAGTTGACCAGCACCTTGGTGCCCGGATGGTCAGCCTCGAACCGCGGCGCCAACGCCTTGAAGGCGTTGGTCAGGCTGGCGGCGGCCGACACCGTGAGGTCGGCGGCGTGCGCCGGCAGCGCCAACGCGGCGATCAGCAGGGCAGCGAACAGGCGGCGCATCGGGCGGGCGACGACAGGCGATATGTGCGCCTTTATACATCACTCGATCGCCGGCACAGTGAGTGAGGTGCGCAGGCGATCTCGGGCATCTTTCGCGCCAGAAGGGCAGGCGTTATGTAGCTTGACTACATATCCCGCACCGACCTGCCTCGTGCGCTCACCACGCCAGAAACACGGCGAACCAGCGCCGCTCGTCGCTCCAGTGCATGCGCTGCGCAAAGCCGGCCTCGCGCAGCAGCCGATCGAATGCGTCGACCGTGTACTTGTAGGAGTTCTCGGTGTGGATGCGCTCGCCGGCGGCCAGCGGGCGCTCGCCGCCGGGCCAGCGCAGCCTCACCGGCCGCCGTGCCTGCAGGTGCATCTCGATCCGGCTCTGCGCCTCGTCGAACAGCGCCACGTGGTCGAAGTCGTCGATGCGCGCGTCGCAGCCGAGCAACGCCTCGAGCCGGAGCAGCAGGTTGAGGTTGAACGCGGCGGTGACCTTGAGCGGGTCGTCGTAGGCCAGTTCGAGGGTGGCCTTGTCCTTGACCAGATCGACGCCGATCAGCAGCGCGCCGCCAGGGCCGCCGGCCGCGCGCGCCTGGCGCAGAAAGCGCAAGGCCCCGATCGGCGTGAAGTTGCCGATGCTCGACCCGGGGTAGAACAGCAGGCGCTCGCCGCGCCCGGTATCCGGGGGCAGCACGAGCGCCGACGAAAAGTCGGCGCCGACGCCGACCACCTCGATGCCCGGATGACGATGTTGCAGGTTCGTCAGCGACTGCCGCAGGTACTCGATCGAGATATCGACCGCGACGTAGCGCAACGGCGCGAGGGCGTCGAACAGCCGCGCCGCCTTCTCGCCGTTGCCGGCGCCGAGGTCGATCAGGGTGCGGCCGCGGCCGATGATGGCGGCCACTTCGCGCGCGTGGCGGTCGAGGATCGCCCGCTCGGTGCGCGTCGGGTAGTACTCTGGCAGCTCGGTGATCGCCTCGAACAGGCGCGAGCCGAGCGCGTCGTAGAGGAATTTCGGCGACACGCTGGCCGGCTGGCCGAGCAGGCCCCGTGCCAGCTCGTCGCGCAGCGCGGCGCTGTCCTCGTGGTGCAGTTGGACGAATCGCGGGCCGGCCATGGGCCCAGTATGGACAGCCAGCCCGGTTTGCCGAAGTAGGGATGCCACGTGTAAGGTTATGTCGAATCGACGCGACCGACGTGACGAGCGCTGCGTCGCGTGGGTGTCCGTGCCATCGTCATGAATCCATTGCCTCGCCCCCAGATCGAAGCCGGCGCGCTGGCACGGCGCTACGCCGCGATCCGCGCGCAGTCGATCGCGCTGGCCAAGCCGCTGTCGGAAGCCGACGCGCAGGTGCAGTCGATGCCCGACGTGAGCCCGACCAAGTGGCACCTGGCGCACGTGACCTGGTTCTTCGAGACCTTCGTGCTCGAGCGCCACGAGAAGGACTTCGAGCCGTTCCACCCGCGCTTCCGCGTGCTGTACAACAGCTACTACAACGCGGTCGGCCAGCAGCATCCGCGGCCGCAGCGCGGCCTGGTGTCACGGCCCAGCCTGGCCGAGGTGCTGGCCTACCGCGCTCAGGTCGATCGGCGCGTGGCGGCGCTGCTGGCCGCGCCGCACGATTCTGGCGTAGACGCGCTAGTCGAACTCGGCCTGCAGCACGAGCAGCAGCACCAGGAGCTGATCCTCACCGACATCAAGCACGTGCTGTCGTGCAACCCGCTGGCGCCGGTGTATCGGCCCTCGTGGCCGCTGGTCAGCGTGGCGCCGCTGGCGCCGGCCTGGCAGCCCTTCGATGGCGGCCTGGTGGAGATCGGCCACCGCGGAGACGGCTTTGCTTTCGACAACGAATGCCCACGGCACACGGAGTACCTGAAGCCGTATGCGCTCGGCAACCGGCTGATCACCCACGGCGAATGGGCCGACTTCGTCGCCGACGGCGGCTACCGCGAGCCGCGCTGGTGGCTGTCGGCCGGCTGGGACTGGCTGCGCCAGCAGTGCACCGAGGCGCCGCTGTACTGGCAGCGTGACGGCGAGCACGGCTGGCGCAGCTTCACGCTGCACGGACTGGTGCCGATCGACCCGCACACGCCGGTCGCGCACGTCAGCTACTTCGAGGCCGATGCGTTCGCGCGCTGGGCGTCGGCGCGGCGTGCCGCCTGGCGCGGCGCGCGCCTGCCCACCGAGGCCGAATGGGAGCATGCCGCCAGCGCGCAGGGCGACGCGGCGGTCGCCGCCGGCAACTTCGTCGAATCGCAGGCGCTGCATCCGGTGCCCGTGGCGCGCGCCGGTGCCGGCTTGCGGCAACTGTTCGGCGACGTCTGGGAGTGGACCTCGAGCAGCTACCTGCCCTACCCCGGCTACCGCGCCTGGGACGGCGCGGTCGGCGAGTACAACGGCAAGTTCATGGTCAACCAGACCGTGCTGCGCGGCGGCTCGTGCGCGACGCCGCGCGCGCACATCCGCGCCAGCTACCGCAACTTCTTCCCCACCGACGCGCGCTGGCAGTTCAGCGGCGTGCGGCTGGCGCGCGACCTCGACTGACGGCGCCTACGACCGCTGCCCGATCGGCTTGATGTCGCGCCGCGTGGCGCCCACGTAGAGCTGGCGCGGCCGGCCGATCTTGTACTCGGGGTCGGCGATCATCTCGTTGAGCTGCGCGATCCAGCCCACCGTGCGCGCCAGCGCGAAGATCGCGGTGAACAAGCTCACCGGAATGCCGATCGCACGCTGCACGATGCCCGAGTAGAAGTCGACGTTGGGGTAGAGCTTGCGCGAGACGAAGTAGTCGTCCTCGAGCGCGATCTTCTCCAGCGACATCGCCAGCTTGAACAGCGGATCGTCGTGCAGGCCGAGCGCGTCGAGCACCTCGTGGCAGGTCTCGCGCATCAGCTTGGCGCGCGGGTCGTAGTTCTTGTAGACGCGGTGCCCGAAGCCCATCAGCTTGACGCCGGCGTTCTTGTCCTTCACCTGCTTGATGAATTCGCCGATCTTCTCGACCCCACCGGAGCGCTGGATGTCGATCAGCATGCTCAGCGCCGCCTCGTTGGCGCCGCCGTGCGCCGGGCCCCACAGGCAGGCCACGCCGGCGGCGATCGCCGCGAACGGATTGGTGCCCGAGCTGCCGCACAGCCGCACCGTGGAGGTGGAGGCGTTCTGCTCGTGGTCCGCATGCAGGATGAAGATGCGGTCGATCGCACGCACCAGCACGTCGTTGGGCACGTAGTCCTCGCACGGCGTGGCGAACATCATGCGCATGAAGTTCGCGGCGTACGACAGCTCGTTCCTCGGGTAAATGAAGGGCTGGCCGACGCCGTACTTGTAGGCCATCGCCACCAGCGTGGGCATCTTCGCGATCAGGCGGATCGCCGAGATCTCGCGGTGCTTCGGGTTGTTGATGTCGGTGCTGTCGTGGTAGAAGGCCGACAAGGCACCGACCAGGCCGGTCAACACCGCCATCGGGTGCGCGTCGCGCCGGAACCCGCGCAGGAAGAACTGCATCTGCTCGTTGACCATCGTGTGGTGGGTGACGAGCGAGTCGAACTCCTTCTGCTGCTTCGCGTTGGGCAGTTCGCCGTACAGCAGCAGGTGGCAGACGTCGAGGAAATCGCACTGCGTAGCCAGCTCCTCGATCGGGTAGCCGCGGTACAGCAGCTCGCCCTTGTCGCCGTCGATGTAGGTGATGGTCGAGTTGCACGATGCGGTCGACAGGAAGCCCGGGTCGTAGGTGAACTTGCCGGTCTGCGCGTAGAGCTTGCGGATGTCGACGACATCGGGCCCGATGCTGCCTTTGTAGATCGGCAGTTCCATCGCGGGGCTGCCGTCGGAGAACGACAGCGTGGCTTTGACGTTGGAAGGGGTCATGGCTGTTCCTCGTTGGCTTTGCTAAGTACTCTACGCGCGTGCGCGCGGCCGCATCTGCGCCAGCACTTCGCGCACCGCCGGCCGATCGAGCTCGCCGCCAGGCTCGCTGCGACCCAGCAGCAGATCGAGCAGATCGTTGTCGGGCAGTTCCATCAACGCGGCGAGGCCATCGGCTTGCCGCTGCGTGAGGCCCGAACCGTGTCGCGCGAAGAAGCGCTCGATCAGGATGTCGTTCTCGAGCAACCCGCGCCGGCAGCGCCAGCGCAAGCGATTGAGCGCAACAACGTCGAGCATGGCTTCCATGGTCTCTTCATACCGCGCGCCGGAGCATCAGCTCCTTGATCTTGCTGATCGCCGCCATCGGGTTCAGCCCCTTCGGGCAGACGTCGACACAGTTCATGATGCCGCGGCAGCGGAACACCCGGTACGGGTCTTCTAGGTTGTCGAGCCGCTCGCCGGTGGCCTGGTCGCGGCTGTCGGCGATGAAGCGGTACGCCTGCAGCAGCCCTGCCGGGCCGACGTATTTGTCGGGGTTCCACCAGTAGCTCGGGCAGGCCGTCGAGCAGCTGGCGCACAGGATGCACTCGTACAGGCCGTTGAGCACGTCGCGCTGCTCCGGGCTCTGCAACCGCTCCTTCTCGGGCGGCGGCTCGTCGTTCACCAGGTAAGGCTTGATCGAGTGGTACTGCTTGAAGAACTGCGTCATGTCGACGATCAGGTCGCGCACCACCGGCAGCCCGGGCAGCGGCTTGAGCACGATCGGATCGGCCAGCCGCCGCAGGTTGGTCAGGCACGCCAGGCCGTTCTTACCGTTGATGTTCATCGCATCCGAACCGCAGACGCCCTCGCGGCAAGAGCGGCGGAAGCTGAGGCTGGGGTCGACCGACTTCAGCCTGATCAGCGCATCGAGCAGCATGCGCTCGGAGCCGTCGAGCTCGAGCGTGAGCTGCTGCATGCGAGGCGGCTCGTCGCGGTCGGGGTCGTAGCGGTAGATCTGGAACCGGCGCTTGCCGACCTTGGGCACCCGCTCGAAGCGCGAGTTGAGATACGTGCTGTCGGGCGCCGCCGGAGCGGCGTGTTCGGGTGCGTCGGCCATCAGAAGGTCCTCACCTTGGGTGGGATCGATTCCACGCTCAAGGGTTTCATTTGTACGGGCTTGTATTCGAGACGGTTGCCCTTTCGGTACCACAGCGTGTGCTTCAGCCAGTCGGCGTCGTTGCGCCCGAGCGGGTGCTGCGGGTCGTCGGCACCGCGTTCGTACTCGAGCACCGTGTGCGCGCCGCGGCACTCCTTGCGCGCAGCGGCCGAGACGAGAGTCGCCTGTGCGCACTCGATCAGGTTCTCGACCTCGAGCGCCTCGACCCGCGCGGTGTTGAAGACCTTGCTCTTGTCCTTCAGCCCGATCGCCTC
>DASURM010000326.1:0-33077 GCA_036280035.1 Burkholderiaceae bacterium
GAACTCCTCGATGTCGAGGTGCCAGACCTCGAGGTAGGAGCACACCGCGCCCTTCCTCTTGCCGCCCTGGTTCACCGCCACCGCGGTGTCGTTCACCACCTTCAGGAACGGCACCACGCCCTGCGACTTGCCGTTGGTGCCCTTGATGTGCGAGCCGAGCGCGCGCACCGGGGTCCAGTCGTTGCCCAGGCCGCCGGCGTACTTGGCGAGCAGCGCGTTCTCCTTCAGCGCCTCGTAGATGCCGTCGAGGTCGTCGGCCACGGTCGTGAGGTAGCAGCTCGACAGCTGCGAGCGCAGGGTGCCCGAGTTGAACAGCGTGGGAGTGCTCGACATGAAGTCGAAGCTCGACAGCACGTCGTAGAACTCGATCGCTCGTGCCTCACGGTCGATCTCGCGCAGCGCCAGCCCCATCGCCACGCGCATGAAGAACGCCTGCGGCAGCTCGATGCGGCGTTCGTGCACGTGCAGGAAGTAGCGGTCGTAAAGTGTCTGCAGGCCGAGGTAGTCGAACTGCAGGTCGCGCTCGGGCTTCAGTGCCGCGCCGAGCCGCGCCAGGTCGAACTGCCCGAGAGCCGGATCGACCAGCTCGGCGGCGACGCCGCGCGAAATGAACTCCGGGAAGTACTGCGCATAGCGCTGGGTCATCGCGGCCTGCGCGGTCTCCTCGCCGAGCACCTCCTTGCGGATGGTGTGCAGCAGCAGCCGCGCCGTGGCGCGGGTGTAGGCCGGCTCCTTCTCGATCAGCGTGCGCGCCGCCAGGATCGCGGCCTTGTGCACCTCGTCGATCGGCACGCCGTCGTAGAGGTTGCGGCAAGTCTCGGCGAGGATCGGCTGCGCACTCACGTCGTCGCCCAAGCCCGCACACGCGGCCTCGAACAGGGCTTGCAGCGCCGCCATGTCGAGCGGCACGCGCCGGCCGTCGTCCACCACGTGCAGCACCGTCTGCCGCGGGGCCGCCTCGGCAGCCTGCTTGGCGCGCTCCTGCGCGCGCCGCTCGCGGTACAGCACGTAGGCACGCGCCACCTCGTGGTGGCTGCCGCGCATCAGGGCGAGTTCGACCTGGTCCTGCACGTCTTCGATGTGGAAGGTGCCGCCGCCGGGGCGCGAGCGCAGCAGCGCGCGCACCACGATCTCGGTCAGTGCGTCGACGGTCTCGCGCACGCTCGCCGACGCCGCCCCTTGCGTGCCGTGCACCGCGAGGAAGGCCTTCATCAGCGCCACCGCGATCTTGTTGGGCTCGAACATCACCACCGCGCCGTTGCGGCGGATGGTCTGGTAGCCCGCGTACGCCGATTCGGTGGCGCCCGTTAGGGCGACCGGACGCGCGATCGCGGCCAGTTCATCAGCCCGGGAGGTCACTGCTTGCATGGATTCCCCTGTCGTGAATTCGTGTCTCTGGCGGTCGATGGAACAACCAGGTCGATGTCGCGTTCGGCGGCTCGCCGGCCACCCTCAGCCGAGCGTCCGTGCATGACGGACGCGTGCACCATGAGCAGCGGGGTTCCAGCCGTGGGCGCCACGCGATGAGGTCGTGAACGCTGAGCCGCTCGCCGGTCGCTGCCGGCGGCGCATGTCGCGTCGAGTCTCGAGCTGATCACCGCGAAACACTATATCTGGGGCCTACGATGGCATCAACCCACTAGCGGTAGCGTGCTTCTCCGTCTTGACGCGAGCTCCGATCGGCCGCACCGGTTGTGCCTTGAGCGCCAACTCGCGCGGCCGAGTGCGCGCAGCCTTGTCGTGCGACGAAACACCGCACCAACACAGGCGTTGCGCGCGATTTCGCGGCGCGAGCCGCATCAGCCCTGCATCGCGAACGGCACGCGCGCACGCTTCCAGCGCAGTGCGCGCACCAGTCGGTCCCAATCGAAACCCTTGCCGGGGTCTCGCTTTCGCAATGGCGCGACATGTTCGTGGCCGACAACCGCGTCGATCGCGTAGCGCCGCGACAACGCGCGCAACAACGCAGCGAGCTGCGCGTATTGCGCAGCCGTGAAGCGCTCGCCCTCGAGGCCCTCGAGCTCGATGCCAATGGAGAAGTCGTTGCAATCGGTGCGGCCGTGCCACGACGACACGCCGGCATGCCAGGCCCGTCGATCGCACGAAACGAACTGCAACAACTTGCCGGCCCGGCGGATCAGGAAATGCGCCGACACCCGCAGGCCGCGGATCTTCTCGAAATACGGATGCGCGCTCCAGTCGAGGCGGTTGACGAACAGGCGCTCGATCGCATCGCCACCGTACTTTCCCGGCGGCAAGCTGATCGAGTGCACCACGACGAGCGAGATGCGCGCACCCGAGGGCCGCGCGTCGTGATTGGGCGACGCCACGGCCGCCGCACGCCACCACCAGCCGTCGCGCCACGCCGGGCGGCGCGCCGACGAGTGGGCGCGGGGGGCGTCAGAACGCGCTGTCGCCGCGCTCGCCGACATGGTCGGCCACGTTGACGCCGAGCCGCGCCATGCGGTAGCGCATCTGGCGCAGCGACAGCCCGAGGCTGGCGCCCGCCGCGGTGCGGTTGAAGCGGTGATGCTCGAGCGCGCGGATCAGGATGTCGCGCTCGACCTGGTCGAGGTAGGCAACCAAGTCGCTCGGCAACTCGCCGGGCGGCGCCGCAGCGACAGCCTTGCGCGCCGCTTCGCTGGCGGCGTGCAGCGCGTCGAGGTCGACGATGCCGCTGTCGACGAAAACATCGTCGGGCAACCCAAGATCGGCCCATTCGATCGCCTCGCCGGTCGACAGCGCGAGCGCGCGGTGCAACAAGTTCTCGAGTTCGCGCACGTTGCCCGGGAACGCGTAGTCCGACAGCCGTTCCATCGCCTGCGCCGACAGCTTGGGCGGTGGCGAGATGCCCGCTTCGTCGGCGATGCGGGCCAGCACCAGATCGCAGATCGCCGGCAGGTCGTCGATCCGTTCGCGCAGCGCCGGCACGCGGATCTGGATCACATTGAGGCGGTAGTACAGATCCTGCCGGAACCGGCCCTCGTGCACCTCGCTGGCCAGGTCCCTGTGCGTGGCACTGACCACACGCACGTTGATCGGGGTTTCCGTCACCGCGCCGACCGGCCGCACGGTACGCTCCTGGATCACGCGCAGCAGCTTGCTCTGCATGGCCAGCGGCAGGTCGCCGATCTCGTCGAGAAACAGCGTGCCACCCTGCGCCGCCTGCACGAAGCCTTCGCGGTCCTCGTTCGCGCCGGTGAAGGAACCTTTGCGGTAGCCGAAGAACTCGGCCTCCAGCAGTTGCTCGGGAATGGCGCCGCAGTTGACCGCGATGAACGGCGCATCGCTGCGCACCGAACAGGCGTGGATCGCGCGCGCGACCAACTCCTTGCCGGTGCCCGACTCACCCTGCACCAGCACCGGCGCCATGCTGCGCGCTACCCGCTCGACCATCGAGCGCACCTGCTGCATCGCCTGCGAGCGGCCGGCCAGCCGCGACAGCGCCGGGTGCACCCGGCCAGAGTCGGTGCCGGCCTCGTCGCCGGCGCGTGCCGGCGCGACTGCCGAGGCGTCGCGTCCGGCGGGCGCAGCAGGCGTGCGGCCAAGCGCCGACGCCACCACGCCGCGAAACTGCCGCAGGTCGACCGGCTTGGTGAGGTAGTCGAATGCGCCTGCCTTCAGGGCCTCGACGGCGCCTTCGGCCGAGCCATAGGCCGTGATGACGATCGCCTTCTCGCGCCGCTTGGCCTGCTCCAGGCGGCGCAGCAGATCGAGCCCCGAGCCGTCGGGCAGCCGCATGTCGGTGATCACCGCGCTGTAGGTACGGCTGGCCAGGCGCTGCCAGGCGTCGTCGACCGACGAGGCCGATTCGACATCGTAGCCCTCGCGCAGCAGCGTCAATTCATACAGCGTGCGCAGATCGGGCTCGTCGTCGACCACCAGTAGGCTGTAGTGCGCGGGGCTGTTCATACTTGACTCGGTGCCTCCTGCGGCGACAGCGCGGCGCGCTGCATCGTCACCCGGAACTCGTTGCGGTGCCGCTGCCCGCCGTCCAGCGGCCTGAACTCGATGCTGGCGCCGTGGCGCACGCACAGCTCGCGGCAAATATACAGGCCCAGTCCGGTACCGCGGCTGCGCGTCGAGAAGAAGGGTTCGAACAAGTGCCGCTCGACGTCAGCGCCGATCGCCGCACCGTCGCTGGCCACCGCCAGCACCGCGCCGCCCTCGTCGTCGTTTGCGTTCAGCTGCACGCGGATCGCCCCGGGCGTGCCGCTGGCGTGGCGGTGCGCGTTGTCGAGCAGGTTGACCAGCACCCGCCGCAGGTGTTCGGGATCGAACGCGACGCCGAGCGGCGCGCGCGGCAAATCCAGCTGCACGCGGCTGCGCTCGTCGAGCGACAGCTGCACCGTGCGCGCCCAGTCGGTGCACACGCTTCGCACGATTGCACTGGCGTCGAGCACACGTTGTTCACCCACAGCTCCCGGTGCCGCCTCCATCACGTCGTCGACGATGCGCTTGAGTCGGTCGACGTTGTCGGCCACCATGCGCGACAGGTGGAGCTGGTCGTTGGACAACACGTCCTCGAGCAGCAGCGCATTGGCCTGTGCGATCGCCGCCAGCGGGTTGCGGATCTCGTGCGCGATGCCGGCCGACACGCGGCCCATCGCCGCCAGTTTCTCCTGGCGGCTGCGCGCCTGCACGGTGTGAAGGTCTTCCAGGAACACCACGCAGAACTCCTCCGGCGGCGCGCCTTCGTGTTCGAGCGAACGACGACGCGTGAACCGCGCCCGCACCTGCAGCGTGCGCGACACGCCGCCGTCGAACATCAGGCGCAGCTCGCGCGCTGATTCGGGCCAGCTGCCGTGCTCGAACGCCCGCTCTACACCGGCCTGCAACGGTGCCCACGTGTCGTGGCTGTGCAGCGGAAAAGGGGCCGCGTCGGCCATACCCGAAGGCACCAATAGCGCGCGCGCGGCGGGATTGGCGGCACGCACGCGGGCTCGCCGGTCGACCACCAGCACGCCTTCGGTCATCTCGTCGATCACCAGGCGGTTCAACTGCGCCTGCTGGCGGGCGATCTCGAGGCTGCCGCGCGCAGCCATCTCCTCGCGCACCAGGCGGCCCGAGAACTCGCTGGCCAGCAGCGCGATCATGAATACGCCGATGCCGGCCAGGCCAGCTTGCGTCAACAGCACACTGCCGTCGGCCAGGTCGGAGGCGGTGCGCCAGACGCCGCCCAACAGCACCAGCGCCACCGCGGCGGCCGTGCCAACTGCCACCAGCCGGGTGGTCATCACGCCCGACATCAAGACCGGCAGCACCAGCAGAGCGCCGAAGTTGAGGTTGGCGCCAGGGTCGAACAGGTGCAACGCGGCAAACACCAACAGGTCGACGCCCGCGGTGGCCAGCCACTGGCGCCGTCCCAGCCGAGTCATCGGCGGCGTCGCCTCGCCCGGGCGCATCTGCGGCAGCATCCAGAACGTGATGCTCTGCGCCGCGTACGCCAGGCACAGCAGGAACAGCGGCAGCGGGTTGTGGACGTTGGGCAGCGTCACCACCCACGGTACCAGGGCCAGCAGCAGGCCAAGCACCGCGCGCGCGGCCACGTAGGTGCGGAACACGCGGCGCAGCGCGGTGTCGCTCGACGTCGCGACGCGGCGAGCCTCGCGCGTTTGTTGGCGCTGCACGTCGTTTCGGGCGTCCGACGGTGCCGCTGTGGCGCGGGCGGCGTCGAGCGTCGACGCCCGCGGCGCATCGTGGATATCGTCGGTCTGGAATCCGGTATCGCCGTCGCCGAGCGCACCGAACCACGACTCATCGACCGCAGCCCGACCCTGCCGCCGATCGGCCTGCCGGCGGTCGTTGCGCCTCCGGTCGGGTTGCCCACCGTCGGTCATCTTGGCCGCCCCCGCGTGCTCAGGATCCGCCCCGCTGCCGCGGGCCGGCCAGGCGGTGCGCCTGACTGCAGTAGGCGAACCCGCGGTCGATGACTGCATCGTTGCGCGGCAGGTGCACCCCGCAATGTGCGCAGCGCACAAACGCCTCGGGCCGCCGCATCGACCGCGGGCTCTTGGGAGCGCGCGAACGCGCACTCAGCAGCCAGACGACGATCGCCACCGCCAGCAGAATCAGCACGCCACGCAGCAGCACCGTGGGCTCCGGATCCCTCAGTAGACCGAGCGCCCGAGGACCACCTCGAGCACGAAGCGCGAGCCGACATAGGCCAGCAGCAGGAGCACGGCGCCAGCGTACAACCAGCGCGTCGCCCTTCGGCCGCGCCAGCCGCGCAGCAGGCGTCCCGCCAGCAGGGCGGCAAACACCGCCCAGCCAAGCAGCGAGAACACCGTCTTGTGATCCCAACGCCAGGGCGCCGCAGTGAACGCGCCGATCAACAGCGCCAGGGTCAGCACGACGAAGCCGGCCTCGACGAAACCGAACGTCAAGCGCTCCAGTCGCAACAGCGGCAAACCCAGCACCGTGCCTTCGCCCTGCGCGCGATTTCGCATGCGGCGCTCGGCCGAGTCGAGCATCCACGCATGCAACACCGCGACACCGAACAAGCCGTACGACACGACGCCGAGCACCCAATGCACAGGCGACCACGGGCTGTGGCTGGCCAGAGGCACCTCGCCCGGAAACACCCACGCCAGTGCCACCGCGGCGCATCCGGCCAGTGCGAGCACGCGACGCACGGCGGGCAGCGGCAGCATGCGGCTCTCGATCGCGTTCACCAGCAGCACCATCCACACCGTGAACGACAGCATGGGGGCGAACCCGATGCGCGCGCCGTGCCCCCCGCCCGCGATATCGACCGCCAGCGCGACGCCATGCGCGACCCAGCCGACCGCCAGTGCGACGGTGTCGATACGCCAAGGGCCGTGCCAAGACCAGGCAGCCAACCCATACGCCACCAGCGCCACGATGGCGAGCCAGGTCGCGAGGGGGCTGCTCGATAGAATCATCGATCCAAGTGTACTTTCGCGCTCGCTGCATCCACCGTGATGGATGCAGGTGGCGACGCTCAGTTCATGGCATCCGCCCTCACCGACCGACTATCGCGACTCGTCAAGTCGCTGCGCGGGCAGGCCCGCATCACCGAGGACAACGTGCAGGACATGCTGCGCGAGATCCGCATGGCGCTGCTGGAGGCCGACGTCGCGCTGCCGGTGGTGCGCGAGTTCATCGCCCGGGTCAAGGACAAGGCCATGGGGCAGGAGGTGATCGGCTCGCTGAACCCTGGGCAGGCGCTGGTGGGCATCGTGCACAAGGAGCTGGCCGCCACCATGGGCGCCCCGGGCCTGGACGGGACGTCGGCGCGGTCCGACCTCGACCTCGCGGTGCAGCCGCCCGCGGTGATCCTGATGGCAGGCCTGCAGGGCGCCGGCAAGACCACCACGACAGCCAAGCTGGCACGGCATCTGATCGAACGACGCAAGAAGAAGGTGCTGACGGTGTCGGCCGACGTCTATCGACCGGCGGCGATCGAGCAACTGCGCGTGGTAACGGCCCAGGCCGGCGCGCAATGGTTCGCGTCGGAAGCGGGGCAGTCGCCGGTGGCGATCGCCCGCGCCGCGCTCGACCATGCCAAGCGCCACTACTTCGACGTGCTGCTGGTCGACACCGCCGGGCGCCTGGCGATCGACCAGGTGATGATGGACGAGATCCGCGCCCTGCACGCGGCGCTGAATCCGGTGGAGACGCTGTTCGTCGTCGACGCGATGCAGGGCCAGGACGCGGTCAACGTCGCCAAGGCGTTCAAGGAGGCGCTGCCGCTGACCGGCGTGGTGCTGACCAAGCTCGACGGCGATTCGCGCGGCGGAGCTGCGCTCTCGGTACGGCAGGTCACCGGTGCGCCGATCAAGTTCGCGGGCACGTCCGAGAAGATCGACGGCCTGGAGGCCTTCGACGCCGAGCGCCATGCGGGGCGCGTGTTGGGCATGGGCGACATCGTCGCGCTGGTCGAGTCGGTGCAGCAGAACGTCGACCTCGAGGCGGCGCAGCAGCTGGCGGCCAAGGTCAAGGCGGGCGACGGCTTCGACCTCGACGACTTCGTCCAGCAACTGGCGCAGATGCGCAAGATGGGCGGCCTGGGCAGCTTGATCGACAAGCTGCCGGCGCAGCTCGCGGCCAAGGCCGGCCAGGCAGACCTCGATCGCGCCGAGCGCGACGTGCGCCGCATGACTGGAATCATTCATTCGATGACACCGCTGGAGCGGCGCAAGCCCGAGCTGCTGAAGGCCAGCCGCAAGCGGCGCATCGCCGCCGGCGCCGGCGTGCAGGTGCAGGAGGTCAATCGCCTGCTCAATCAGTTCGAGCAGATGCGCACGATGATGAAGAAGATGAAGGGCGGCGGTCTGATGAAGATGATGCGCCGCATGGGTGGGCTCGGCGGCATCGGCGGCTGAACCGCGAGCGCCCGATGGGGCGACCGGTCGTCACAGCGACGTCGCTGTTACGCGTTGGTATTAGTTGGCATCCCGCGCCGGCGAGTACCCGTGACTGCGTGATGCCGAAACGTGTCCTTACGCCTTTTCGCCGCACGCCGGTTGACCGGAGTCGGTCGCGGCTCGTAAGTTGACGTCACAACCCGCCGGCGGCCCATCGCGCGCCAAACAGTGATGCCAACCGACTCGCTTTCTGCCTTCGCCCTCGCCGCCGTGCTCGCTCTGCTGATCACCTATGTCCTGATGCGTCGGCGACCAGCGAAGAGCCGGCCGCGCTCGGCCCGCAATGACGCCCTGGACACCGTGGTTGACTGGCCGCCCGAAGCGGCTCGCGTGATGACGACGCCGGAGCGCAAGGCGTTCGAGATCGTGCGCCGCGCGCTGCCGCAGCAGGTGGTGCTGTCGCAGGTGCCGCTGTCGCGATTCTTGCGCGTGCCCACGCGTCACTCGTACAGCCAGTGGGTGTCGCGGGTGGGCTGCCTGAACGCCGACCTCGTGGTGTGCGACCAGGGTTCGCGCGTGCTGGCGGTGATCGACGTGCGCCCGGCTCAGCAGAGTGCACGCGCCCGGCAGCGCCACGAACGCATGTCGCGCGTGCTGCGCGCCGCGCACATCAACGTCCTCACCTGGTCGGAGCTGTCGCTGCCGACGGTGGCCGAGGTGCGGGCTCAGATGGCACCGATCCTGCGCGACGGCCCGCATGCGATGAATCTCCAGGGCTCGGGCTCGCGGCCGATGCCGCTGCTGCCAGTGGCCGAAATGGAAGAGATCCTCGCCCACGGCGACGCACTGGCGCACGACACCGCGATGGAGCCGGTGTCGTCGACGCTGTTCGACGACCTCGATGCACTGCCCTCTGCGGGCGGCGCGACGCCGCGCTGAGCCGCTTGCGCCGGACCTCAGCCGAGTAGCGCCTGCGCGAACTCGCGGGCGCTGAAGGTCTGCAGATCCTCCAATGCCTCGCCCACCCCGAGGAAGTACACCGCCAGCGGGCGCCGCGACGGCGACGCCGCCGCCCGCTCGCGCGCCCACAGCGCGATAGCGGCCAGCACACCGCCCTTGGCCGTGCCGTCGAGCTTGGTGACGATGAGCCCGCTGAGGCCGAGCGCCGCATCGAACGCACGCACCTGCGCCAGCGCGTTTTGGCCGGTATTGCCGTCGACCACCAGCAGCACCTCGTGCGGCGCCTGCGGGTCCGCCTTGGCGATCACGCGTTGCACCTTCTTCAACTCCTCTATCAGGTGCAGTTGCGTCGGCAGACGGCCCGCGGTGTCGGCGATCACCACGTCGCAACCACGCGCTCGACCGGCAACCACCGCGTCGTAGGTCACCGCGGCGGGGTCGCCGCCCTGCTGGCTGACCACCTCGACGACCCCGCGCGATCGACCGACGCGGTCGGCCCACACGACGAGCTGCTCGCGCGCGGCCGCGCGAAAGGTGTCGGCAGCCGCCAGCAGCACCTTCTGCTGTGCCTCGGCCAGGCGGCAGGCCAGCTTGCCGATGCTGGTCGTCTTGCCCGCGCCGTTGACGCCGACCACCATCATCACCGTGCAACTGCTGCGCCCGATCTCGAGTGCACGCTCCAGCGGCGCCAGCAGGTCGGCCAGTGCGTCCTCCAGCAAGGCCCTGACCGCCGCCGGCTCGCGCGCGTTGTGCTCGCGCACGCGGCGTTTCAGATCGTCGAGCAGGAAGCGCGTCGCGCCGGGACCGGCGTCGGCCAGCAACAGAGCGGCCTCGAGCTCGTCGTACAGCGCGTCGTCGATACGTGCGGCATTGAACGCCTGGCCGATGCTGCTGCCCGTCTTGCGCAGGCCGCTGCGCAGGCGTTCGATCCAGCCCCGGCGGGCTGCTTCGGCGGGCGCCTTGGTCGCGCTGCCCGCGCTGTCGCCTTCAACGGCAGTCGTCGCGTCGACCACGTCGGAGGGCGCGCCTGCCGGCGAAGCAACGATCGGCTTCCTGCGAAAGATGCTGAACATGGGTTGCTGGGTGGCGCCGCGACGCCCCGGCGCTGGAGGGCCGATCGATATAATCGCCGGCTCGGGCGCTTTAGCTCAGTCGGTTAGAGCGACGGAATCATAATCCGCAGGTCCGGGGTTCGAGTCCCTGAAGCGCCACCATCCCTCGAAGTCGCCGCCCATGCGATGCTGTCGGCAGATCACTGGGGCTGTCAAAGCCGCTGGACGAACACCATGACCCGCCGTGCCGTCGTACTGTCGCTCGCGCTCGTTCTGGCCAGCGGCGGTGCCGCCGCGCAAACCGTGCAGCGCCAGTTCCCGGCCACCGCCTTGCGCGGCGAGATCGTTTTCGGACAACCCCCGGAGGCGCTGCTCAACGGTCAGCCGGCGCGACTGGCCCCGGCGGCGCGCATTCGCGGACTCAACAACCTGATCGTGATGTCGGGCGCGCTGATCGGACAGAAGGCCGTGGCGCACTACGTGCTCGACTCGTCGGGTCTGCTGAAGGAGGTCTGGATCCTCACCGATCGCGAGCTTGCCAGGCAACCCTGGCCCACGACCGCGGCCCAAGCGCGCAGCTGGAAGTTCGATCCGGTCGCGCAGGTGTGGGTCAAGCCGTAGGGGCCTGACGCCTCGCGCTGCGATGGACACGAAGAAGGTCTTCATCCGCACCTTCGGGTGCCAGATGAACGAGTACGACTCCGACAAGATGGTCGACGTGCTGCGCGCCGACGCAGGCTACGAGGCCGTGTCGGACCCCGAGCAGGCCGACCTGATCCTGTTCAACACCTGTTCGGTGCGCGAGAAGGCGCAGGAGAAGGTGTTCTCCGACCTCGGGCGCGTGAAGCACCTCAAGCGTCGGGGTGTGCTGATCGGCGTCGGCGGCTGCGTTGCCAGCCAGGAGGGCTCGGCGATCATTCAGCGCGCGCCCTATGTCGACCTCGTCTTCGGGCCGCAGACGCTGCACCGCCTGCCCCAACTGATCGAGCAACGCCGCGCGCTCGGGCGGCCGCAGGTCGACATCAGCTTTCCGGAGATTGAGAAGTTCGACCATTTGCCGCCGGCGCGCGTGGACGGGGCGAGCGCATTCGTGTCGATCATGGAGGGCTGCTCCAAGTACTGCAGCTACTGTGTCGTGCCCTACACGCGCGGCGACGAGGTCAGCCGCCGGCTCGACGACGTGATGGCCGAAGTGGCGGGACTGTCCGCGCAGGGGGTCAAGGAGATCACGCTGCTGGGGCAGAACGTCAACGCCTACCGCGGCGCGATGGGCGGCGGTGAGAGTGCCGACTTCGCGTTGCTGCTCGAGTGCGTGGCCGAACTGCCGGGCATCGAGCGCATCCGCTTCACGACCAGCCATCCGAACGAGTTCAGCCAGCGGCTGGTCGACGCCTACGAGCGCGTGCCGCAGCTGGTGAGTCACGTGCACCTGCCGGTGCAGCACGGCAGCGACCGCATCCTGATGGCGATGAAGCGCGGCTACTCGGTGCTCGAGTACAAGAGCACGGTGCGCAAGCTGCGCCGGGCGCGGCCGGGGATCAGCCTGTCGTCGGACTTCATCGTCGGCTTTCCTGGTGAGACGGCAGCCGACTTCGAGCAGCTGATGCGCCTGGTCGACGAAGTCGGCTTCGATTCGAGCTTCAGCTTCGTGTTCAGCGCTCGCCCGGGCACGCCGGCCGCGACGCTGCCCGACGACACACCGCACGCCGAGAAACTGCAGCGCCTGCAGCGCCTGCAGGCGCAGCTCGAATGCCAGGCGCGCGCCATCTCGCAGACGCGGGTGGGTACGCTGCAGCGCATCTTGGTCGAAGGCGGCAGCCGCAAGGATCCCGGCGAGCTGATGGGTCGCACCGAGTGCAATCGCATCGTCAACTTCAAAGGGCCCGAGCGCCTGATCGGACAGATGATCGATGTGACGATCACTCAGGCGCTGCCGCACTCGTTGCGCGGCGAGCCGGCGCTGACGGAGACGGCCTGAGACCGCCGGTTCAGCGCGACGCGCCCTGCCGCCAGGGGGCGAGCGCTATCATCCACGTGATGACGGCCAGGGCGACGATCATGGCGGCATAGGTCGACATCGCGCCGTCGTGGCCGCTCCACACCAGCCCGGCCAGTTCCACCGCCGTTGCCGCCGCAGCGCACCACAGGGCCAGGCGCCACCAGCTCACGCGCGCCAAATGGCGCCGCCAGAGCCACTTGCACAACGACACATGAATGGCCGCCAGCGCGCACGGCAGCAGCAGCAGATTTCCCCAGTTCCACAGCTGTTGCAACGGATCCATCCCGGCGCCCGACTTGGATTGTCTTGAGTTCGCGCAAAGCCTCGCACCCAGGGGCCCTAGCCGCGAGGCCACCGAAAGCCCCCGCAATCCTACAATTGCGTGATGAGCGTGGTCGCGATGGGACTCAACCACGGCACGGCGCCGGTCGAGCTGCGCGAGCGCTTTGCCTTCGCGTCGGAGCAGGTGCCCGGCGCACTGCGTGCGTTGCGCGACAGACTGATCCACGCCGCTCCCGAAGCGGCGCTGTTGTCCACCTGTAACCGCACCGAGCTGTACGTCGCTTCCGGCGCAGCCGACCCGGTGGCGCTGGTGCGCCCGGCCGTCGAATGGCTGGCGGCCAAGGGCAACGTCGGTGGCGAGCAGTTGATGGCCCACACCTACGTGCTCGAGCGTCGCGAGGCCGCCCGCCATGCGTTCCGCGTCGCCTCCGGCCTCGATTCGATGGTGCTCGGCGAGCCGCAGATCCTCGGCCAGATGAAGCAGGCGGTGCGCGAGGCCGATGCCGCCGGCACACTGGGCACCACGTTGCACCAGTTGTTCCAGCGTTCGTTCTCGGTGGCCAAGGAGGTGCGCACCGCCACCGAGATCGGCGTGCATTCGATCAGCATGGCCGCTGCCTCGGTGCGGCTGGCATCGCAGCTGTTCGAGGATCTGCGCGACGTGCGCGTGCTGTTCGTCGGCGCCGGCGAGATGATCGAACTGGTGGCCACGCACTTCGCGGCGCGCCAGCCCAAGACGATGGCGCTGGCCAACCGCACACTCGAGCGCGGCGAGAAGCTCGCCAGCCGCTTCGGCGCCGAGGCGATGCGGCTGGCCCAGATGCCGCAGCGGCTGCACGAGTTCGACGTCGTGGTGTCGTGCACCGCCAGCACACTGCCGATCATCGGGCTGGGTGCGGTCGAGCGTGCGCTGAAGGCGCGACGCCACCGCCCGATGTTCATGGTCGATCTCGCGGTGCCACGTGACATCGAGCCCGAGGTGGCGCGCCTGCGCGATATCTACCTCTACACGGTGGACGACCTGGCCGATATGGTGCGCAGCGCGGGCGAGAAGCGCCAGGCCGCAGTGCAGCAGGCCGAGGCCATCATCGACGCCGGCGTGCAGAGCTTCAGCCACTGGCTCGAGCAGCGCGCCAGCGTGCCGCTGATCCAGGCACTGAATCGCCAGGCCGACGACTGGCGCAGCGCCGAAATCGCCCGCGCACGCCGCTTGCTCGCCCGCGGGGCCGATATCGAGAGCGTGCTCGATGCGCTGTCGCGCGGCCTGACGCAGAAGCTTCTGCACGGCACGATGGCCGAGCTGCATGCCACCGAGGGCGAGCAGCGCGAACGGCTGGCGCAGTGGGTGTCGCGGCTGTTCCTGCGCGGCAGCTCGCGCGGCCCAGGCGACGACCCGCAGGCCTAGAGGTACCCGCCGCAGCCGCGTGCGGGGCGGCTTCAGATCGACGACCTGCCTGCAAATGAGAGATTCCATGCGCCAACAGCTCGAGCGGCTTGCGCTGCGCGTGCAGGAGCTCGACGCCTTGCTGGCCGACCCGCAACTCGGCAACGACCGCACGCGCTATCGCGAGGTGGCGCGCGAGCAGGCTCAGGCAGCCTCGGTGGTGGCGCTGTACCGCTCGCTGCAGAAGCGAGAGCACGACCTCGAGCAGTCGCGCGAGCTGATCGACGACCCGGAGATGGCCGCGCTCGCCAGGCAGGAGGAGGCCGACGCGCAGGCCGACATCGAGCGCCTGCAGGCGCAGTTGCAGACCGCGCTGCTGCCGCGCGACCCCGACGACGATCGCAACGTGTTCCTCGAGATCCGTGCCGGCACCGGGGGCGACGAATCGACCCTGTTCGCCGGCGACCTGGCGCGCATGTACCTGCGCTATGCCGAGCGCCGGGGCTGGCGCAGCGAGACGATGAGCGAGAGCATCTCCGACCTCGGCGGCTACAAGGAGGTCGTCTTCCGCATCGAGGGCGACAATGTTTACGAGCGCATGAAGTTCGAGTCTGGCGGTCACCGCGTGCAGCGCGTGCCCGCCACCGAGGCACAAGGGCGCATTCACACCAGCGCCTGCACGGTCGCCGTGCTGCCCGAGCCCGATGAGCAGGCGCAACTGACGCTCAATCCGGCCGACCTGCGCATCGACACCTTCCGCGCCAGCGGCGCCGGAGGCCAGCACGTCAACAAGACCGACAGTGCCATCCGCATCACCCACCTGCCCACCGGCATCGTCGCCGAATGCCAGGACGATCGCTCGCAGCACCGCAACAAGGCCAAGGCGATGGCGGTGCTGCTGGCGCGGCTGCGCGACCGCGAGCGCGACGAGCGCCAGCGCAAGGAGGCCGCGGAGCGGCGCAACCTGATCGGCAGCGGCGACCGCAGCGACCGCATCCGGACCTACAACTTTCCCCAAGGGCGGCTCACCGATCACCGCATCGGCCTGACCCTGTACCGACTCGCCAGCATCCTCGACGGCGACCTCGACGAGGTGGTGCAGGCACTGGCCGCCGCTCGCGCGCAGCAGCAGCTCGAGGCCCTCGAGACCGGAGCATGACCGTCGCCCATGCGCTGGCGGCGGCTCAGGCGCTGGGGCTGAGCCGACTCGACGCTGCGCTGCTGCTGGGGCACCACCTGCATCGGCCACGGGAGTGGTTGATCGCCCACCCCACCGAGGCGGTGGGCGATCAGGCGCTCGCAGCGTTCGACGCCGATTGCCGGCGCCGTGCCGATGGCGTCCCGGTCGCCTACCTGATCGGCCGTCGCGAGTTCATGAATCTCGAGTTGGAGGTGACGCCCGCCGTGCTGGTGCCGCGACCCGAGACCGAAACCCTCGCGCAGTGGGCAATCGAGCGGCTGCGCGCGTTGCCGTCGTCCAGGCCGCGGGTGGTCGACCTCGGCACTGGCAGCGGCGCCCTGGCGCTCGCGATCGCGACCGCCTGCCCGCATGCCGAAATGACCGCCACCGACTGCAGCGCGGCAGCGCTGGCGGTGGCCAGCGCCAATGCCGCGCGGCTGAAGCTGAGCACGCACTTCGCCGAGGGCGACTGGTGGAGCGCCGTCGGCGATGCCCGGTTCGACCTGGCCGTGTGCAACCCGCCTTACGTCGCCGTTGGCGATCCCCATCTGGCCGCCCTGCAACACGAGCCGCGAGGCGCGCTGGTGGCCGGTGCCGCGGGCCTCGATGCGCTGACGCGCGTCATCGAGCGGGCAGCCGGCCACCTGAGCGGCTGGCTGCTGGTCGAGCACGGCTGGAACCAGGCCGACGCTGTGACAGGGTTGCTGTCCAGCGCTGGTTTCCGTCGCATCGAAACGCGGCCCGACCTGAGCGGTCTGCCACGCTGCAGTGGCGGCCAAACGGCTTCATAGCGGGGACGTGGCCGCAGCGCAACTGTCTTGCATGCCATCCCCTAACTGTGGTTGCCACGCTCACATTTGCGTGTTCACTTGGCGCGCTGGCGGTCGTACGATGAGCAGGTTCGCAACAGTTGCACGTTGCGCCACCGTCGGCATCGTGATGCGCTGGAACTTGGTCGCTGTGGTTGGTTCGCTGGTGTTCGCGGCAACCCATGCCGTGGCCGGCGGCGGGCAGGGCCTGCGGATCGGCGATGCCGATCAACTGGGCTGGCCCCAGTGGCAAGCGCGGCTGCAGGTATTCACCGAGCCCATGACCCGGGGGGTGACGTCTTTCGACGGCGGCTCGCTGCGGCCGCGATCGGCGGCGTTGTTCGGCGATTACTACCTGACGCAGGCCGATCTCGGTCAGACCGGCGGCATACGCCTGACCAGCGGCTTGCTGACGGGCACGCGCGGCACGGTCATCGGCCCTGGGCTGGCCACCCCGCCGGGGCTCTTCGGCTTCAGCACCCTGACGAGGCCTGGCCCAGGCTCGTTGGCCTACGACGCCGGCAACGACGCGCAGACCTGGCCCTATCTCGGCATCGGCTACAGCGAGTCCAGCCTGCGCGGCGGCTGGGGCTTCAGCGCCGATCTGGGCTTGGCGGCCCAGCGCTTCGGCCTGCGAACCGCACGATCGCTCGGCAACGAGTCGCTCGACGACGCCGTGCGCGACATGCGCCTGACGCCGGTTCTGCAACTAGGCCTAGCCTACCGTTTCTGAGTGACCCCGCGCAGGGTCTTGGCGCGCCGGCGCAGGACGAAGGGCTGCTTTGCCGTATAAAGGGCCCCTCGCAGAAGTTGAACTGGGCAACCAAGATGGATGACGTCAAGAAGCGGATCGACGACCTCGTCAAAGGCAATCGTGTCGTGCTGTTCATGAAGGGCACCGCGGAGTTTCCGATGTGCGGCTTCTCGGGACGAGCGATCCAGGTTCTCAACGCCTGCGGAGTCGACAAGCTGACCACCGTCAACGTGCTCGACGACGAGGCGATACGCCAGGGCATCAAGCAATACGCCAACTGGCCGACCATTCCACAGCTGTACGTGAATGGCGAGTTCGTCGGCGGTTCGGACATCATGACGGAGATGTACCAGTCCGGCGAGTTGCAGCAGTTGCTGACCGCCTGAGAAGGGCATGCCCGTTCGCCTGGTGGTCGGCCTGACCGGCGCCAGCGGTGCGATCTACGGCGTTCGGATGCTGGCGCGCGCGCGCGCGCTGGGCGTGCAGACACATCTGGTGGCCACCGCCGCGGGCGTCCTGAACGCGCACCATGAGCTGGCGCTCGATCGCCGGGCGCTCGAAGCGCTGGCCGATCACAGCTATGCGCCAGGCGAGATCGGTGCCTGCATCGCCAGCGGCAGCTTCGATGCGACGGCGATGGCGGTCGCACCGTGCTCGATGAAGACGCTGGCCGCGATCGCGCACGGCCTGTCGGACAACCTGCTGACGCGCGCGGCCGACGTGATGCTCAAGGAGCGACGGCGTCTGCTGCTGATGGTGCGCGAGACGCCGCTGAATCTGGCCCACCTGCGCAACATGACCGCCGCCACCGAGATGGGCGCGATCGTCTTCCCTCCGCTGCCGGCGTTCTATCACCGCCCCCGGTCGGTCGAGGACCTGGTCGGCGAGACCACCGAACGCGTGCTCGCGCTGCTGGGTGTCGAAGGCGCGACCCCGCGGCTCTGGCAAGGCCTGTAGCCGACGGCTCAGCGACGCGGTGGTGCGCTCGCTGCCCCGATCGCCTGCAACCACTCGCGCCGCGCCGCGAACACGGCGTCCGGATACTCGGCATGTCCGCGGCTGCCGTTGTAGCGGCCAAGTGCGAGGAACAGGTCACCGCGCTCGAGGTCGAGGTAGTGGCGCAGGATCACGCAGCCGAAGCGCAGGTTGGCCTGCATGTGGAACAGACGCGCCCGATCGCCGTCGCCGATCAGTCGCGCCCAGAACGGCATCACCTGCATGTAGCCGATCGCCCCCGCCCGGCTGACCGCGTACTTGCGAAACGCGCTCTCGACCTGCACCACACCGAGCACCAGCTCGGGCTCGAGGCCAGCGCGGCGGCTCTCGTACCACAGCGCCTCGAGAAACTCGATGCGCGTCGCACGTTCGGCCTTGCGGCGCTTGAGCCGCTCGCTGGCAGACCCGAGCCAGCGCAGATAGGCCAGCCGTTCGTCGATCGAATCGAAGCGCGCGCGCGGCGGCGCCGAGTCGGCCACCGCCGCCGACAGGGCTGTGCGCACCGAGTCGGCCAGCGGTTCCTCGACCTGCGCCCCAGCCCAGGCACCGGCACAGGCAGCGCACAGCCCGAGTACTGCGCCGAGCCGCGCGACGGCGATCGCTGCGGCCGCTGGACTACGCACGGGCTCGCGTCGCCTCGCTCAGATCGCCTGCGCTACGCGCGCAAAACGCTCGCGCAGAACGCCCAGCGCCTCGGGCAGCGAGACCTTGCTCGCTGCCGGATCGCGACGGCCCTGGATTTCGACCTGATCCTCCTTCAAGCCCCGTTCGGACAACACCACCCGATGCGGCACACCGATCAGCTCCCAGTCGGCGAACATCGCGCCCGGGCGCTCGCCCCGATCGTCGAGCACCACGTCGACCCCGAGAGCCTCCAACTCATCGTGCAGCCGAGTCGCCGGCTCCCGCACCGCGTCGCTGCGATCCCAACCGATCGGGCAGATCACCACGCGGAATGGAGCGATCGCGTCCGGCCAGACGATGCCACGCTCGTCGTGACCTTGCTCGATTGCAGCGCCCAGGATGCGAGTGACACCGATGCCGTAGCAGCCCATCTCCATGAGCTGCGGCTTGCCCGCCTCGTCGAGGTAGGTGGCGTTCATCGACTTGCTGTACTTGGTACCGAGGTAGAACACGTGGCCGACTTCGATGCCGCGCTGGATCGCGAGCACGCCCTTGCCGTCGGGTGATGGGTCACCGGGCACGGCGTTGCGGATGTCGGCCACCAGTTCGGGCTCGGGCAGGTCCCGGCCCCAATTGACGCCGGTGTAGTGGAAGTCCTCCGCGTTGGCACCGCAAATGAAGTCGCTCATCCGCGCCACCGTTCGTTCGGCGACCACCTTGATCGGTTTGCGCGTGCCGATCGGCCCGAGGTAGCCGGGCTTGGAACCGAAGTGATCCTCGATTTCGGCGGTGGTCGCGAAGCGGAAGCCGCCCTCGAGGCCAGGCACCTTTCCGGCCTTCACCTCGTTGAGGGCATGGTCGCCGCGTACCAGCAGCAGCCAGATCGTCGTGCGCACGACGCCGCCGTCGCCGGCGCGCTCGTCGGTAGCCAGCACGAGCGATTTCACCGTGGTGGACAACGACACCGACAGCAGCTCAGCCACGTCTTCGCAGGTGCTCCTGCCCGGAGTCGGTGTCTTCTGCAGCGGCATTCCCGGTGCCGCGCGGGAAGCCAGCAACGGCACGCACTCGGCCAGTTCGACGTTGGCCGCGTAGTCGCTCGTCGGGCAGTAGACCAGCGCGTCTTCGCCGGTATCGGCAATCACCTGGAACTCATGCGACGCATCGCCGCCGATGGCGCCAGTATCGGCGGCGACCGCGCGGTACTGCAGGCCGAAGCGGTCGAAGATGCGCTTGTAGGCCGCGAACATCGTCTGGTAGCTCAGCAACGCAGTAGCCGTGTCGCGATCGAACGAATACGCATCCTTCATCGTGAACTCGCGGCCGCGCATCAGGCCGAAGCGCGGCCTGCGCTCGTCGCGGAACTTGGTCTGGATGTGATAGAAGTTGCGCGGCAGCTGGCGGTAGCTGCGCAGCTCCTGGCGCGCGATGTCGGTGATGACCTCCTCGCTGGTGGGCTGGATCACGAAGTCGCGCTCGTGACGGTCCTTCACGCGCAGCAGCTCGGGGCCGTAGGCCTGAAAGCGGCCCGACTCCTGCCACAACTCGGCCGGCTGCACCACCGGCATCAACAGCTCGACCGCGCCGGCGGCGTTCATCTCTTCGCGGATGATCGCCTCGACCTTGCGAATCACGCGCAGGCCCATCGGCATGTAGCTGTAGATGCCCGCGCTCACGCGCTTGATGAGGCCGGCGCGCACCATGAGGCGGTGGCTCACGACCTCTGCATCGGCGGGGGCTTCCTTCAGCGTGGCGACGAAGAATTGAGAGGCTCTCATGTCACGAGGCTGGCGGCCCCGCGCATGCGGGAAAGCGAGGTTCAGGCCTCTGGCGCCGCCGATGCAATAATGATTTCAGTTCAAGAATCGGGGTTCGATTATGCTCGACCGAGAGGGCTACAGGCCCAACGTCGGCATCGTCCTGCTCAATGCGCGCAACCAGGTCTTCTGGGGCAAACGGCTGCGCACCCACTCGTGGCAGTTCCCGCAAGGGGGCATCAAGTACGGCGAGTCGCCAGAGCAGGCGATGTATCGCGAGCTTTACGAGGAGGTGGGGCTCAGGCCCGAGCATGTGCGCATCCTCGCGCGCACGCGCGACTGGCTGCGCTATCAGGTACCCGACCACTACATCCGCAAGGAGGCGCGCGGCCACTACCGCGGCCAGAAGCAGATCTGGTACCTGCTGATGCTGCTCGGGCGCGACAGCGACCTCGACCTGCGCGCCAGCGATCATCCGGAGTTCGATGCCTGGCGCTGGAACGACTACTGGGTGCCGCTGGAGTTGGTGATCGAGTTCAAGCGCGAGGTGTATGAACTTGCACTCAACGAGCTGTCGCGCTTCCTGCCGAGGTCGGCGCACCATACACGCTTCCTGCGTGCAGGGATTCGCGGCCGCCCGCGCGACAACCCGGGCGAGTTCCCGCACAACGCGCCCGATGTCGACGCCGACTCGGGCGACGAAGAGACCCCTTAGCTGCTGCGCACCATGTTGTCGCGGTGGATCAGTTCGGGCCCGTTGGAGTAGCCGAGCACCGATTCGATCTGCGACGAAGGGCGGCCCGCGATCAGGCGCGATTCGCCCGCCGCATAGTTCGCCAGGCCGCGCGCGATCTCGACACCATCTGGGCCGCGCACGGCGATCACTTCCCCGCGCGCAAACTCGCCTTCCACGGCCACCACGCCCACCGGCAGCAGGCTCTTGCCTTGGCCGAGCAGCTTGGCAACGGCACCGGCGTCGATGATCGCCGCGCCGCGCAGTTGCAGGTGATCGGCCATCCATTGCTTGCGCGCGGCCAGCTTCGCGGTGCGCGCGCGCAGCAGCGTGCCGATCGCCTCGCCACGGGCCAGTCGCAGCAGCACGTCGGTTTCGCGTCCCCAGGCGATGACGGTGTCGGCGCCGCTGCGCGCGGCGCGCTTGGCGGCCAGGACCTTGGTGATCATGCCGCCCCTGGAAAGCTGCGACGCGGCAGCGCCGGCCATGCGCTCGAGTTCGGGGTCGCCGGCGTCTGCCCGATCGATCAGCCGCGCGCCTGGATTTTGGCGCGGATCGCTCGCATACAGGCCAGCCTGATCGGTCAGGATCACCAGCGCATCGGCCTCGATGAGATTGGCCACCAGCGCACCGAGCGTGTCGTTGTCGCCGAACTTGATCTCGTCGGTGACGACGGTGTCGTTCTCGTTGATCACCGGCACGGCCTTCAGCGACAACAGCGCCAGCAGCGTCGAACGTGCATTGAGATAGCGTTCGCGATCAGCGAGGTCGGCGTGCGTCAACAGCACCTGGGCGCTGCGCAGGCCGTGCTCGGACAGCTTGCTCTCGTACATCTGCGCAAGGCCCATCTGACCCACCGCGGCGGCGGCCTGCAGCTCGTGCAGCTGGCTCGGACGCGAAGTCATACCCAGGCGCTTCATGCCTTCGACGATGGCCCCGCTGGACACCATCACCACCTCGCGGCCCTCGCGCGCCAGAGCCGCGAGCTGGCGGCACCAATTGCCGATCGAGTCGGGGTCGACGCCTCGCCCCTCGTTGGTGACGAGGCTCGAGCCAACCTTGACCACGATACGCCGGGCGGCGCGCAGCGACTCGTTCACGGCGCAGGCTGCGGGTGGTGGCGGAATCGCACGTCGCCGCCTTCGCAACCCTCGGGCCGCGAAGGCGACAGCATCTTCCAAGTCGCCTCGAGCAGTGTCTCGAGGCCCTCGCGGGCGACCGCCGAGACGGCGAACACCGGCCCCTTCCAGCGCAGACGGCGCGCGATCTCCCGCACCAGAGCGGCGCGCTGCTCACCGGGAACCAGATCGATCTTGTTGAGCACCAGCCAGCGCGGCTTTCGGTAGAGCGTCTCGTCATACTTGCGCAGCTCGACAAGCACCGCGCGCGCCTGCGCCACCGGATCGACCGAATCATCCAGCGGCGCGATGTCGATCACATGCCACAGCACCCGCGTGCGTTGCAGATGGCGCAGGAAGTGATGCCCCAGACCCGCGCCTTCCGACGCGCCCTCGATCAACCCCGGGATGTCAGCCACCACGAAGCTGCGCCCCATGCCGACGCGCACCACGCCGAGATGGGGATGCAGCGTCGTGAACGGATAGTCGGCGATCTTGGGTCGCGCGTTGGAGATCGCCGCGATCAGCGTCGACTTGCCGGCGTTGGGCATGCCGAGCAAACCCACATCGGCCAGCACGCGCAGCTCCAGTTGCAGCTTGCGCTGCTCGCCGGGCCAGCCCGGCGTCTTCTTGCGCGGTGAGCGGTTGGTACTGCTCTTGAAGTGCAGGTTGCCAAATCCACCGTCGCCACCTCGCGCCAGCACCACGCGCTGTTGCGGCTGCAGCAACTCGGCGATCACCTGCTGCGTCTCCAAGTCGGTGATGATGGTCCCCACCGGCATGCGCAGCACGACATCGGCGCCAGCGGCGCCGAATTGATCGGAGCCTCGTCCCGGCTCGCCGTTCCTGGCCTGGTGTCGCCGTGCGTAACGGAAGTCGACCAGCGTGTTGAGGTTGGTGTCGGCGAGCGCGACGATGCAGCCGCCACGCCCGCCATCGCCGCCGTCGGGGCCGCCCATCGGCACGAACTTCTCGCGGCGGAAGCTGGCGCAGCCCGCGCCACCGTTGCCGGCCGCGACATCGATCATCGCTTCGTCGATGAACTTCATGACACGTGCTGGTTCCCAGTCAAACAAAAAAGCCCCGGCGTGCCGAGGCTGTTTGGCCGTTCGGCGCGAAGTGAACCTACGCCGGTTCCACCGTCACGGTCTGGCGCCGCAGTGGGCCCTTGGTCGCGAACCCTACCCGGCCATCGACCAACGCGAACAGCGTGTGGTCCTTTCCCGTGCCGACATTGGTACCGGCATGGAACCGAGTGCCACGCTGACGAACGATCACCGATCCGGCCAAGACGATCTGGCCGCCGAAGACCTTGACCCCCAGCATCTTCGGTTGCGAATCGCGGCCGTTTCGGGTCGAGCCGCCACCCTTCTTCTGTGCCATGGCTTATCGTCCTGCCGCGCGATCACTCGTTGACCGAGCCGATTTGCAGCTCCGTGTACCCCTGGCGATGGCCGGCGTGACGCTGATAGTGCTTGCGACGCCTCATCTTGAAAATGCGCACCTTCGGGTGCAGGCCATGCGACACCACGGTCGCCTTGACACTGGCCCCGTCGACCAGCGGCGCTCCAACCCTCAGTTGGCCGCCTTCGCCGACCGCCAGCACCTGATCGAGCACGACGTCCTGCCCCACGTCGGCAGCGAGTTGCTCCACCTTGACTTTGTCACCGACAGCAACCTTGTACTGTTTGCCACCGGTCTTGATGACCGCGTACATGAACGCCTCACACTTGAAGTTGGCCCCGCCACCGACTGTCGAGCGGAGCCGATCAGTATAGCGGAAGTCGACCGTGCCACGTTCGAGCGACGGCGCCGCTGCGGCGGCGGCGACTCTTGCCGCCGCCGCGGCCGAGTCGGGCGAGAGCGCTTCCTATAATCCTCCGGCCAATCTGGAGGCGCCACAGTGCCTGAGCCCAGCACCGTTCAGAGCAACGGCCTCGATATTGCCGCCGCCGACATGGCCGAGGTCGATCGGGTCATCCGGCAGCGCCTCGAGTCCAGTGTGACGCTGATCGACCAGATCGGCAGCTACATCGTCAGCGCGGGCGGCAAGCGGATTCGACCTCGCCTAGTACTTCTGTTTGCACAGGCCCTCGGTCATCATGGTCCGGCGCGCTTCGAACTGGCGGCCATCGTGGAGTTCATCCACACCGCCACCCTGTTGCACGACGATGTTGTCGACGAGTCGTCGATGAGGCGTGGACATCCGACCGCCAACGCGCTTTTCGGGAATGCCGCCAGCGTGCTGGTCGGAGACTTTCTGTACTCGCGAGCCTTCCAGATGATGGTATCGGTCGGCTCGATGCGTGTGTTGGAGGTGCTGGCAGACGCGACCAATGTGATCGCCGAGGGCGAGGTGCTGCAGTTGATCAACATGCACGATCCGGACACATCGGTCGAAGACTACCTGCGAGTCATCCGCTACAAGACAGCCAAGTTGTTCGAGGCCAGCGCGCGATTGGGCGCAGTGATCGCGCAGGCGCCCATCGAGTTGGAAGAGGCCTGTGCGGACTACGGTCGCTCGCTCGGCACCGCGTTCCAGCTTGTCGATGACCTGCTCGACTACGAAGGCGATCCCAGCCAATTGGGCAAGAACGTCGGCGACGACCTGCGCGAGGGCAAGCCGACTCTGCCGCTGTTGATGGCGATATCCCGTGGAACGGCCGACGAACGAGTGCTGCTGCGCGGGGCCATCGTCAACGGCGAGGTCGAGCGGCTGCGCGATATCGTCGCCATTGTTCGCCGTACCGGTGCCCTGGACGCTACCCGCGATGCGGCGCGGGCCGAGGCGCGCAAGGCGCAGAATTGCCTGACGCCGCTGTCGCCAGGCCCGGCCAAAGACGCTTTGTTAGAATTGTGCCTTCGTTCGGTCGACCGATCGTCTTGAAGGTCGACGCACGCGGACCCAACCGTGTGCTGCAACGGGGTGTAGCTTAGCCTGGTAGAGCGCTACGTTCGGGACGTAGAGGCCGGAGGTTCGAATCCTCTCACCCCGACCAGAATCTTTGCAGCCAGCGAGCGATTTCGATTGCGTGGCGCCGCGGCGACCTGCCGTGAAGAAGTGCCCGCCCCCTTCCAAGCTGCCGTTTACAGTGTTGCAGGGATCAGCGATGATCCCTCGCCCCTCTCCAACGCGGTTACAGCTAGGCCTGTGGATACCCTTGTCGACTCACCCCAATCCATGCTGTCTGGCGTGGCCCGGGTGCTGGTGCATGCGGGCCGCCTCGGCGTCAAGAACGCCGAAGAGCTGGTCAAGAGCGCCAAGGAACGCCGCGTCGGGTTCGTATCGGCGGTGATTTCGGCCGGGGCGGTGTCGGCCACCGACCTCGCGCACACACTGTCGGCCAGCCTGGCGTTGCCGCTGCTGGACCTCAATGCGATCGACGGAGAGAAGCTGCCGCGCAACCTGGTCGACGGCAAGCTGGCTCAGCAGTACCAGATCATCGTACTCGGGCGACGCGGCAGCCGCCTGTTCATCGGCGGGGCGGATCCGACCGATCAGGAGGCCGTCGAGCGCATCAAGTTCGCGACCCAGCTTTCGCCCGAGTGGGTGATCGTCGAGTACGACAAGCTCGGCAAATTGCTGGAGAACCAGGGCGCCAGCGCCGCCGAGACGCTGGAGTCGATGGCCGCCGGCGAGTTCGACTTCGATGTTGCCGAGGACGACGGCGCGGCCCAGGAGCAGGCCGATGTCGCGCAGGAGGTCGAAGACGCACCAGTGGTGCGCTTCCTCCAGAAGATGCTGATCGACGCGATCAACGCGCGCGCATCAGACCTGCATTTCGAGCCCTACGAGTACAACTACCGGGTGCGCTTTCGCATCGACGGCGAGTTGCGCGAGATCACGCAGCCGCCGATCGCGATCAAGGACAAGCTCGCATCGCGGATCAAGGTCATCAGCCGGCTCGACATTGCCGAGAAGCGTGTGCCGCAGGACGGCCGCATGAAGCTGAAGTTCGGCAATCGAGCCATCGATTTCCGCGTATCGACGTTGCCGACACTGTTCGGCGAGAAGATCGTGATCCGTATCCTCGATCCATCGAGCGCCAAGCTCGGCATCGAGGCGTTGGGCTACGAGAAGATCGAGCGCGATCGATTGACCAATGCCATCCAGCGGCCGTACGGCATGATCCTCGTCACCGGGCCGACGGGTTCGGGCAAGACAGTGTCGCTGTATACGTGTCTGAACATCCTGAACCAGCCGGGCGTCAACATCTCGACGGTGGAGGATCCGGCGGAAATCAACCTGCCGGGCATCAATCAGGTCAACGTCAACGACAAGGCGGGCCTGAACTTCGCCGCCGCGCTCAAGGCCTTCCTGCGACAGGATCCCGACGTGATCATGGTCGGCGAGATCCGCGACCTCGAAACCGCCGACATCGCCATCAAGGCCGCGCAGACCGGCCACCTGGTGATGTCGACGCTGCACACCAACGACGCGCCCACCACGTTGACCCGGATGCTGAACATGGGTGTGGCGCCGTTCAACATCGCCGCCAGCGTGCTGCTGATCACCGCGCAGCGCCTGGCCAGACGCCTGTGCGAGAACTGCAAGCAGCCCGCCGACTACCCGCGCGAATCGATGTTGAAGGCGGGCTATCGAGCCGAGGATCTCGACGGTTCTTGGAAGCCCTATCGCGCGGTGGGCTGCTCGGCCTGCAACAACGGGTACAAGGGCCGCCTCGGCATTTACCAGGTGATGCCCATTTCGGAGGCGGTGCAGCGCATCATCCTGTCCGAAGGCACGGCGATGGACATCGCCGCGCAGGCTCAGAAAGACGGCGTGCGCGATCTGCGGCAGTCGGGCCTGATAAAGGTCCGTGCCGGCGTCACCACCCTGGAAGAAGTGATCGCGGTCACTAACGAGTAGTGCAATTGCGGTCGAGCTGGTGACGCACCAGAGCCGCCGGAGGAATCATGGCAACAGCGCTGGCCGCACGCGGCATCAAGAACGTCAAGGAAACGGTCTACGAGTGGGAAGGCCGCGACAAGAACGGCAAGATCATGCGCGGCGAGGTCCGTGCAGGCGGCGAGGCCATGGTGTCGGCCAGCCTGCGGCGCCAGGGCATCCTCGTCACGCGGGTCAAGAAGCGCCGCACCAGCGGTGGCCGCGCCGTCAAGCAGAAGGACATCGCGGTCTTCACGCGGCAACTGGCGACGATGATGAAGGCCGGCGTGCCGCTGCTGCAGGCGTTCGACATTGTCGCGCGCGGCAGCCCGAACCCCAAGTTGACCCGCTTGCTGACCGACATCCGCTCCGACGTGGAGACCGGTACCAGCCTGTCGGCGGCCTTCCGCAAGCATCCGATGTACTTCGACGCGCTGTACTGCAACCTGGTCGAGGCGGGTGAGGCAGGCGGCATTCTGGAGGCGCTGCTCGACCGCCTGGCGATGTACCAGGAGAAGACGCTCGAGATCAAACGCAAGATCAAGTCGGCGCTGATGTATCCGATCGCGGTGATCGTGGTCGCCTTCGTGGTGTTGACGGTGATCATGATCTTCGTGATCCCGGCGTTCAAGGAGGTCTTCAGTTCCTTCGGCGCCGACCTGCCTGCGCCGACGCTGGTTGTCATCGCGTTGAGCGAATTCTTCGTCAAGTACTGGTGGCTTATCTTCGGTTTCCTCGGCGGCGGGGGATACTTCTTCTTCGAGTCGTGGAAGCGCTCCGAGAAGATGCAGAAGGCGATGGATCGCCTGCTGCTTCGCATTCCGGTTTTCGGCGACCTGATCTACAAGTCGGTGGTCGCACGCTGGACGCGCACGCTGTCGACGATGTTCGCCGCCGGCGTGCCATTGGTCGAGGCGCTCGACTCGGTCGGCGGCGCGTCGGGAAATGCGGTGTTCGTCGAGGCCACCGAGCAGATTCAGAAGGACGTGTCGACCGGCGCCGCCCTGACCACATCGATGCAGACGACCGGCGTCTTCCCGTCGATGGTGTTGCAGATGGCCGCGATCGGCGAGGAATCCGGTGCGCTGGACCACATGCTGGCCAAGGCCGCCGAGTTCTACGAACAGGAAGTCGACGAGATGGTCAAGGGCCTGTCGAGCCTGATGGAGCCCTTCATCATCGTGATCCTCGGCGTGCTGATCGGCGGCATCGTGGTGTCGATGTACCTGCCCATCTTCAAACTCGGCGCCGTGGTCTGACGTGGCCAGCGTGCTGCCGGACTGGCTGCTGCATCCGGCGACCCTGGCACTGACCGGTCTGGCGATCGGCAGCTTTCTGAATGTAGTCATTCATCGGCTGCCTGCGATGCTCGAGCGCGACTGGTGGCGTGACGCGCTGCACCAGATGTCGGACACCGAGTCGTATCGCCGCGTGTTCGGTGCGGCTGCACCCGAGACGCTGCTGCGATCGGGCGCAGCCCTGCAAACCGCAATCGGCTCGCTGCACCCACTGAGTCTCGCGCGCCCAGCCTCCCGATGTCCGTCGTGCGGCCATCGGATCAAGATCTACGAGAACATTCCCCTGCTCAGTTGGCTGGCGTTGCGGGGTCGCTGCTCGTCGTGCCGCGTCCGCATCTCGACGAGGTATCCGTTGGTCGAGCTGTCGTGTACCGCGCTGTTCGGTGCGATAGGCTGGCGCATGGGGGCACAGCCGCAGGTGTGGCTGTGGTGCGCCTTCGGCGCGGCGCTGCTGGCGCTGGCGTGGATCGACTGGGACACCACCGTGTTGCCCGATGCCATCACCCTGCCGCTGCTATGGGCCGGACTGCTGTGCGCCGGGCTCGGCTGGACCATTGCGCCTGTCACCGCGATCGTCGGCGCGGTCGCAGGCTATTTATCGCTGTGGGCTGTGTATTGGTTCTTCAAGCTGGCCACTGGCAAGGAAGGCATGGGTTACGGTGACTTCAAGCTGCTGGCTGCTTTGGGGGCGTGGCTTGGCTGGCAGGCGCTGTTGCCGATAGTGCTCGGTGCATCGGTGATTGGTGCCGTCGTTGGCATCGCGATGAAGCTCAGCGGCGCGCTCCGCGAAGGCCGCTACGTTCCGTTCGGCCCATTTCTCGCCGGTGCCGGTCTGGTCGTGATGCTGGCCGGCACTTCGACGGTGCAGGCCTGGATCGGACTGAACTGACCAGCCTTCCCGCATGGCGATCCGGCGCATCGGCCTCACCGGTGGCATCGGCAGCGGCAAGAGCACCGTGGCCGCAGTCTGGGTGGCCAACGGCGCAGTCTTGGTCGACACCGACGCGATCGCGCGGTCGCTGACCGGGCCGGGCGGCGCCGCGATGCCCGCGGTGAGAGCCGTCTTCGGTGACGCCCTCCTCGACCCCCGCGGCGCACTCGACCGGCAGCGCATGCGCGACCTTGCCTTCGGCGATCCATCGGCAAGGCGCCGGCTGGAGGCGATCCTGCATCCACTGATCGGCACCGAGGCGATGGCGCAGGCAGCTCGTTCGCCGCATCGGGTAGTCATCTTCGACGTGCCGCTGCTGACCGAATCATCGCACTGGCGCGAACGCTGCGACCGGATCGTGGTGGTCGATTGCAGCGAGCAGAGCCAGGTCGAGCGGGTGATGCGTCGATCCGGATGGCCGGCCGACCAAGTGCGCCGCGTGGTCGCGCAGCAGGCTCCACGCGCTGCGCGGCGCGCGATCGCCGATGCCATCGTCCACAACGACGGCCTAGCCCTCGAATCGCTGCAGGCCACGGTGCGCTCGCTGTGGCGGCTGTGGGTGGAGGATGCGAGCTCGTAGGGTGCTGTGAAACAATCGCGCTCCTGCACCTTGGGCCTTGTGGGAGCCGATCGATTGATTCTCTACGAGTACCCGTTCCAGGAGAGCGTGCGCACGATGTTGCGCCTGGAGCAATTGTTCGACCGGCTCGGGCAGTTGATGGTCCGCGACACCGCGATCGATCACCACTTCGCGCTGGCGACGCTGTTCGAGATCATGGACGTCGCGTCGCGCGCCGACCTGAAGTCCGATCTGCTCAAGGAGCTCGAGCGCCACAAGCAGCAACTGCTGGCGCTGCGCGGCAACGCGCAGGTCGCACAGCAGGCGCTCGATGAGGTGATCCATCGCATCGAGCACGCGTTCGACGCGCTCAACCAGTTGCCCGGCAAGGCGGGTCACGCGCTGACCAGCAACGAATGGCTAATGAGCGTGCGCAGCCGCATCAGCATCCCGGGCGGTACCTGCGAATTCGACCTGCCCGCCTACTTCGCCTGGCAACACCGTGACGCCGCTTCTCGGCGGGCCGATCTGGCTCAGTGGGTCGGCACCATGATGCCGCTGGCCCAGGCGCTGCAGGCCCTGTTGCAACTGCTTCGTGACTCGGGCATCCGCCAGCAGGTCGTCGCGCCGGGAGGACAGTTCCAGCAGGGTCTGGCGCCAGGCAAGGTTTACCAGTTGTTGCGTGTTCGCCTGGATCCGGCGCTGCAACTGGTCCCGGAGATCAGCGGCCACCGGCTGATGGTGTCGGTTCGGCTGATGCGTGCCGAGCCCGATGGCCGCCTGCGGCCGAGCAACGAGGACGCTTCGTTCGAGTTGGCGCTGTGTGCGTGAGATGAGCGATTCTCCAAGCCCTCCGCTGGTGCCTTGTCCGACCTGCTCGCGTCGCGTGGCCTTCTCGCCGGCCAATCGATGGCGGCCGTTCTGCAGCGAACGTTGCCGCAGCATCGACCTCGGGGCCTGGGCCAGCGAAACCTTCCGGGTGCCGGCGGCGTTGACACCAGCGAGCTCCGATGAGATCGACCCCGATCTGTCGCCGCGACTTCCAGGGGGTTGAAGCGTCCCGCTTCGTACCTATAATCCCGTCTGTTAGCACTCTACGACGCTGAGTGCTAACAGTAACGGCCCCGCGGCCGTTGCACTTGAGCTAGTAAACGTGCGCTCACTCAGCGTTGAGCGCTTTGTCAGAGTCATTCCGAATTTCTCGAAGGAGATGCAATGAAACTTCGTCCGTTGCACGACCGAGTGGTCGTCAAACGTCTGGAGAACGAAACCAAGACCGCCTCGGGCATCGTGATCCCAGACAACGCGGCCGAGAAGCCCGACCAGGGCGAGGTGCTCGCCGTCGGCCCCGGCAAGCGCAACGACAAGGGCGATTTCGTGACACCCAACGTCAAGGTCGGCGACCGAGTTCTGTTCGGCAAGTACAGTGGCCAGACCGTCAAGGTCGACGGCGACGAACTGCTGGTGATGCGCGAGGAAGACCTCTTCGCGGTCGTCGAGAAGAAGTGATCGCCACAGGCGATCACTTCTCGTCGGAGGCTAACTTGGCGCAGCCAAGTTAAGGCCCGCAGGCCGGCCGGAGACAAAAAGTGGGCGCCGCAAGCTAACCCCTATCTCATCATTCCGGAGAAACACACATGGCAGCAAAAGACGTCGTATTCGGCGCCGACGCCCGTCAACGTATGGTCGAGGGCGTGAACATCCTGGCCAATGCGGTCAAGGTCACGCTGGGCCCCAAGGGCCGCAACGTGGTGCTCGAGCGCAGCTTCGGCGCCCCCACGGTCACCAAGGACGGTGTCTCGGTGGCCAAGGAGGTCGAGCTGAAGGACAAACTTCAGAACATGGGCGCCCAGATGGTCAAGGAGGTGGCCTCCAAGACCAGCGACAACGCCGGTGACGGCACCACCACCGCGACCGTGCTGGCGCAATCGATCGTGCGCGAAGGCATGAAGTACGTGGCGGCAGGCATGAACCCGATGGACCTGAAGCGCGGCATCGACAAGGCTGTCGTCGCGCTGGTCGACCAGCTGAAGAAGCAGAGCAAGCCCACCACGACCAGCAAGGAGATCGGCCAGGTCGGCGCGATCTCCGCCAACGCCGACGAGTCGATCGGCAAGATCATTGCCGACG
Organism: Burkholderiaceae bacterium; assembly: GCA_036280035.1. GTDB lineage: Bacteria > Pseudomonadota > Gammaproteobacteria > Burkholderiales > Burkholderiaceae_C > JAEUPI01. The sequence continues at coordinate 31,785 of DASURM010000326.1, forward strand.
CGATGGACAAGGTCGGCAAGGAAGGCGTCATCACGGTCGAAGACGGCAAGTCGCTCGACAACGAGCTCGACGTCGTCGAAGGCATGCAGTTCGATCGCGGCTACCTGTCGCCGTACTTCATCAACAACCCCGATAAGCAGGCCTGCCTGCTCGACGGCCCGTACGTGCTGCTGTACGATAAGAAGATCAGCAACATCCGCGATCTGCTGCCCACGCTGGAGCAGGTCGCCAAGGCCGGCAAGCCGTTGCTGATCGTGGCCGAGGAGGTCGAGGGCGAGGCGCTGGCCACGCTGGTGGTCAACACCATCCGCGGCATCCTGAAGGTCTCGGCCGTCAAGGCGCCCGGCTTCGGCGATCGCCGCAAGGCGATGCTCGAAGACATCGCCATCCTGACCGGCGGCAAGGTGATCTCCGACGAGGTCGGCCTCACGCTCGAGAAGGTGCAACTGGCCGACCTCGGCCAGGCCAAGCGAGTCGAGGTGGCCAAAGAAAACACCACCCTCATCGACGGCGCCGGCAAGGCAGCCGACATCGAAGCGCGAGTCAAGCAGATCCGCGTGCAGATCGAAGAGGCCACCAGCGACTACGACCGCGAGAAGCTGCAAGAGCGCGTGGCCAAGCTGGCCGGCGGCGTGGCGCTGATCAAGGTCGGTGCCGCCACCGAAGTCGAGATGAAGGAGAAGAAAGCCCGCGTCGAAGACGCGCTGCACGCCACCCGTGCGGCGGTCGAGGAAGGCATCGTGGCCGGCGGCGGCGTCGCGTACTTGCGTGCTCGCCAAGCCATCGGCGGGAAGATCAAGGGCGACAACGTCGACCAGGACGCCGGCGTCAAGATCGTGCTGCGCGCCATCGAGCAGCCGCTGCGCGAGATCGTCGCCAATGCCGGCGACGAGCCGAGCGTGGTGATCAACAAGGTGCTCGAGGGCAAGGGCAACTTCGGCTACAACGCCCAGACCGCCGGCTATGGCGACATGATCGAAATGGGCATCCTCGATCCGACCAAGGTCACGCGCATGGCGCTGCAGAACGCCGCGTCGGTGGCCGGCCTGATGCTGACCACCGAGGCGATGGTCGCCGAGGCGCCGAAGGACGAGGCGCCCGCCCCGGCCGGTGGCATGGGCGGCATGGGTGGCATGGGCGGCATGGACATGTAATCGCTCACTCGGAAATCACCGCGTGATTTCCGAGTGGCATGAACAGCCACTCAGCCCCATGAAAAAGGCCGGCGTCAAGCCGGCCTTTTTCATGGGTTAACCGCGACTGCACGCTTGTCCGCGCGTTGCTGCGCGCGAC
>DASURM010000327.1:0-6837 GCA_036280035.1 Burkholderiaceae bacterium
CAGACGCGCAACCTGCGCTTGCAGCAGGGGCATCGCCCGCTCGCCAGCCCTGGCGGGTTGAATGCCTTGCTGTCGGTGTACCCTGTCGCGCCGCAGTTCGGCGGCGAGGTCGCCATCCGTCCGTAGCGCGCCGGGCCCACCAGTTGCGTTAGGCTGGCGGCTCCGCAACGAAAGGCCGGCATGCACCTCGCGCCTCGCCTGCCAGATCCGCCTCACCGACGCGCTCGACGGCATCGTCGTGTCGCTGCCCGAAGGCCAACACTAGGAAGGGTCTGTCATGAGTGCGCTCGCATCCGTCGTGCAGCAGCAGGCGCGCGAAGCCGCCTTCGCGATACCGCTGGAGGCCATCGACCCGGCCAACCCAGACTACTTCGTCGACGACACCGTCGGCCACTACTTCGCGCGGCTGCGCCGCGACGCGCCGGTGCACCGCTCGGTGAGCCCGATCTTCGGCCCGTATTGGTCGGTGACGCGCTACCAGGACATCATGGCCGTGGACACCAACCACGCGGTGTTCTCGTCGGACTGGACACGCGGCGGCATCACGCTGACCGACCCGCCCGCGGGCGAGAAGCTGCAGATGTTCATCGCGATGGACCCGCCGCGCCACGACGAGCAGCGGCTGGCGGTGACGCCGATCGTCGCGCCGCCCAACCTGGCGACGATGGAGCCGCTGATCCGCCAGCGCACCGCCCACGTGCTCGACCACCTGCCGCGCGGCGAGACCTTCGACTGGGTCGACAAGGTGTCGATCGAACTGACCACGCTGATGCTGGCGACGCTGTTCGACTTTCCGCTCGAGGATCGGCGGCTGCTCACCTGGTGGAGCGACGTGTCGACGATGAATAAGGCGATCAACCCCGACGCGCTCGAGCCGGCCGAGCGCATGGCCGAGCTGGGCAAGATGCTCGCCTACTTCACCCGCCTGTGGAACGAGCGCGTCAACTCAGCCCCGAAGACCGACCTGGTGTCGATGCTCGCGCACGGGCCGTCGACGCGAAACATGAGCCCGCTCGAATACATGGGCAACCTGGTGCTGCTGATCGTCGGCGGCAACGACACCACGCGCAACAGCATGACCGGCGGCCTGCTGGCGCTGCACGAGAACCCCGATCAGTGGGCCAAGCTGCGCGCCAACCCCGCGCTGGTGACGAGCCTGGTGCCCGAGATCATCCGCTGGCAGACGCCGCTGGCGTACATGCGGCGCACGGCGATCCAGGACATCGAACTGGGCGGCCAGACCATCGAGGCCGGTGACAAGGTCGCGATGTGGTACCTGTCGGGCAACCGCGACGAGAGCGCGATCGAGCACGCCGAGCGCTTCATCGTCGATCGCGCGCGGCCGCGCCAGCATCTGGCCTTCGGCTTCGGCATCCACCGCTGCGCCGGCAACCGGCTGGCCGAGCTGCAGTTGCGCATCCTGTGGCAGGAGATCCTCGAGCGCTTTCCGGTGATCGAGGTGGTGGGCCCGCCGGTGCGCGTGCGCTCGACTTTCGTGCGCGGGTTCTCGCAACTGCCGGTGCGGATTCCGGCTTGAATCAGCCTCCGGGGCTGGGCGGGGCTGCGCGCGGCCCTTGTTCGGCCGCACGGACGCGCCGGGCGAGCGCCTGCAATAGCTTCCAGGCAATCGTGCCGCTGCGCTCCACCAGTGGCCGAAACTCCCAATACGTCAGGCCGTAGCACACCAGGTCGGTCGTCGCCACCACCGTCGCCGATCGGGGTCCGCCGTCGATCAGCGCGATCTCGCCGAAGTGGTCACCCGGACCGAGCGTGTTTATCGGCACGCCCCTGCTCGACACAGCGGCCTCGCCGGTGTCGATGATGAAGAAGGCTGCCGCGCCCGAGCCCTCGCGGATCACCGTCTCGCCCTTGGCGAAGCGTCGCTCCTTCAGCAACCGGGCGATCTGCTCTGCCTGGCGCCGGTCCAGGTCGGCGAAGAAGCGCACGCGCTGTAGCGCGCCCAACGCGTCGCGTGCCGCCGGCGGTGGCGTCTCGCTGCGTGAGGCGCCCGTGGAGACGGCGCGGCACTGAAGCAGGTACAGCGCGTCGCCCTGGATCGCCCACTCGATATCGCGGCGCGGGCCGTAGGCACGCTCGCACTGCAGGGCCAGCCGGGCCAGCGCCGCGATCTGCACGTCGTTCAGGCACAGTTGCGCCACCTGGGCAGGCGACACGGGTTGCTCGTAGGTGCCGCCGCTGGGCAGCGACCGGATCGCGATGCGCTTGCGCCCGGGCCTGCGCTCCAACACGTTGCCCGCGCGGTCGAGGCGGAAGTGATCGGGCACGACCAGCCCCGCCACCACCGCCTCGCCGAGGCCCCAGCTGGCCTCGATCAGCCGCTCGTCGGCGCCGGTGACCGGATGCTCCGTGAACATCACGCCGGCGATCTCCGGATCGAGCAGCACCTGGACGACGACGCCCACGCTCGGCCGCGTGAACAAACCGACCCGCTGGCGATAGGTGATGGCGGAGTCGGAGTTCGCCGACCACCAGACCTCGCGCACCGCCTCCGGCACGTCGGCGGCGGTGTGCACATTCAGAATGGTTAGATGCTGGCCTGCAAAGCTGGCCATCGCTCCGTCTTCGTCGACAGCAGACGAGCGCACGGCAAAAGGCGGCGGCAGCTCGCGCAGCGCCGCGGCCAGCTTGTCGATGGCTTTGGCGTCGTTGGCCGCGACAGCCTCGACCAGGTCGCCCGACAGCGCCACGCCGGGCGGCACCGCCAGGCCATGCCGGGCCGCCTCGCCCAGGCCCACGGCTTTCGCTCCGAACTGCGCGGTCTCGCGCGCCTTGGCGAACGCGACGACCAGCTTCATCCGATCACCGTCACCTCGCCGGCGTCGCCGTCGACCCGCACTCGCACGCCGTCGGCAATGCGCTCGGTGGCTTCTCGCGTGCCGACGACCCCGGGGATGCCGTATTCGCGCGCCACGATCGCCGCATGCGACAGCAGCCCGCCGTTGTCGGTGACGATGGCGCCAAGCAGCGGAAGCAGGATGTTGAAGGCTTCGCTGGTCGACTCGGTGACGAGCACGTCGCCGCGCTGGATGCGATCGAACTGCGATGGGCCGGACACGCGGCGCGCCGGCCCCTCGTAGACGCCCTTGCTGGCGGCCAGCCCGTAGAGCACCGCGCCTTCGTGCGCGGCCTCGGAGCTGCCGAACACATGGCCCAGCGCGATGAACGTGGCGCGCATCAGGCGACCTACCGCAGGCGGCAGTGCGGACAGGTCCGGCGGAGGCGGAGGCGGCGGGCCCAGCGAGGGCGGCACGTCCTTCGCGGTGTAGGTAGCGCGGAACGCGGCACGGCGCGCGAGCTCATCGGCGGAGGGATCCCCGCCGCCGGACACCAGCGCGCACATCTCGTCCAGGCTGGCGTCGAGCAGATGCTCAGGCAGCTCGAGACGGCCGCTGGCGGCAACGCGCCGGCCAGCCGCCAGGACGGCGCGCCGCATCAGGCCCGAGGCCCAGATGTCGCTGTAAACGCCGCGCTCGTCGCGCAACCGGTACGTGAGGCGGGCCTCGGCGAGCAGCTCGTCGAACTGCGGCTGGTGCGCAGCCGAAACCTGCGCGCGCACGGCGGCGATGCGCGCGTCGAGGTCCGACTCGCCAGGAGTCGCGCCCGACACCGCCACGCGCAGCGCGCGCAACAGCGCATCGGGCATTTCGATTGCAGTGGGCTCGGCGATGTCGAAGCCGTCCACGAGCCGGTGGCCAACCAGGTCGAGGTAACCGCCGACAGCCGCGCCCGCGTCGCCGGGCAGCGAGCGCAACCGGTCGACCACTCGCCACGGATCGTCTGCCGAGCCCAGCAGTCGGCGCGCAGCTTCGTCGCGCGCGAAGGCCGCCTTCAGGCGCGACATTTCGTTGGAGCCGCCGGCCGAGACCTCGGCCGCGCCGCGCAGCAGTCCCAGCAGCTCCGAGGGCGGCAGCCCCGTCCACTCGGCCGCATGCGCCAGGAAGTCACCGGTGGGCAGCACCGCCGCCGCGGTGAATCGCATGTGCTGCGTGATCATCGCCGAGTGATGGTCGCGGCACTGCCGCAGGTACGCCACCAACTCGCCTTCGCTCAGGGCGTCGGGGTCGATCCGCTGCAATTCGCGGTGCATGGCGAGGGTCGACGGCTTGCGGCGCTCGTCCCATTCGCGCAGCTGCGCGCGCCAGAGCTTGTCCGCATAGACCTGCTCGGCCCGGCCGAACCGCTCGGGCATCTCCGCCTCGGGGGCCGGCACCACCTGGTTGTAGCCGAAGCCCTGAACATAGGCCATCTGCAGGCCGTCGATCAGCATGCCGTAGAAGCGCGCGAAGTCCTGGGTACCCGCTCGGAACGCGGCCGGGTGAATCTCCTGGAAGTAGCGCGTCATCGGCCGCGGAAAGTGCACGCCGTCCTGGGTCCACGGGCCGGGACCTGGGGGATCGAGTTGGAGGGTCGAGGGCACGGAAATCGTCATGGGCGTCTCCTCGTCATAGGTAGCACGAGCAGCGACACGGCTTGGCTCCGCTCGCGCTGCGCAATTGAATCACTTCCCGCCCGGTACGAACATGGGTCTGTCGCTCGTGTCCACTGCGTGCGCCGGCGGGCCCCTCCACGCCGCGAAGGGCCAGTGCATGGGCAAGTGCCGTCTCGTCGTTCTCGACCAGGGGCAGGCCGGGGATGGTCGCTTCGCGCTGCCACAGCGTGCGCAACCAGGTCACCGTCTGCGGCGTGATGGCGACGCGGCGCAGCGCACCGAACCAGGTCGACTTCAGCCCGGCCTCGGATGCCGCGTCGAGGCGGGTGCGCAGCAATGTCTCCAGATCCGGAGCGCGCTCAGCGCGCTGAGCCGGAGTCAAGAAGCGCCACCAGACGACGTTGAGGTCGTAGACCCACTCGCCGATCAATTGCGAGTTGCGTTCGCCGCGCAGGTTCAACGCGGCCATGTCGTACCACCGGCTCGGTGCGATCCGCCCGGCGAGCATGGCGTCCCACAGTGCGGACCACGCGACGCCCCGGGCCAGCGGGTCGCTGACGCGGGACAGCTTGGTTTCCAGGTGCGCCTGGGACCGATCGTCGAGTTCGAACTCGCCATAGCCCCAGCCCTCGCCGCCCGCCAGCACATAGTCGGGCACGCAGCCTTCGAGCGCGCGCGTCAGGTCGACCTCGCGCCCCACCAGGTCGACGACGATCCGGTGCGGTCGTGCGCCGCAGCCCACCGTGACGCGCAGTTGCTGCGGCCACAGACGATTTCGCCCCTGGGGGTCGCGCTGCTGCAGCGCCAGCCGTTGCACGCGGCCTTCGTGGACTTCGAGCACGGCGCGGATCACCGGGCGTCCCGGCTCGTCGACCCACATGCGGCTCCACTGCCTGAGGTCGAGCTTCGTGTGCCCGGCGAGGGCAGCGATCAGGTCGTCCCAGGTCGCGTTGCCGAACGCGTGCCGCCGCAGGTAGTCGCGGACCCCATTGCGAAACGCCTCTTCGCCCAGCAGCGCCTCGAGTTGGCGCATCACCACTGGCGACTTGTCGTAGACGATGGCGCCGTACAGGCTGCCTGCGTCGCTGAGGTTGTCCAAGGGCTGGCGGATCGGGTTCGCGCCTGCCGAGCGGTCTACGGAGTAGGCGAGCCAGTAGTGCGCCAGGAAGAACTGCAGATCGTGCCGCACCTGTGGGAACTGCAGGACGACCACCTTGTCGGCAATGAAGTCGGCGAAGACCTCTTTGGTCCAGACGTCGTCGAACCAGCGCATCGTGACTAGGTTGCCGAACCACATGTGCGCCGTCTCGTGGGCGATCACGTTGGCGCGCGCCAGAAGCTCCTCTTGCGTCGCCGACTCGTCGAGCAGCACGGACTCGGCCTTGTAGGCGATGTTGCCCGGGTGCTCCATGGCGCCGGGCTGGACCGCCGGTATCAGCACGAAGTCGAACTTGCCGAACGGATAGGGGATGCCGGTGTAGCGTTCCAGCGCCTCGAGGGACTGCGCGTGCAGGTCGAACAGAACGTCGCGGTTGCGCGCCAGCTTGGCGGCATCGCTCTCGCGGTGGAACATGCGCATCGTGCGGCCGCCACGCGTCGCGGTTTCGACCTTCATGTCGCCGACCACGAACGCCACCACGTAGGTGGGCAGTGGCTGGGTAGGCTGGAAGCGCACGCGCACCCGATCCCCCGCACGGTGCCGGCCCTGCTCGGCGCCATTGGCCACCGACTGCCACTTGGCCGGGTGTTCCAGCGAGACGGTCCATCGGCCCTTCAGGTCAGGCTGATCGAAGCAAGGGATCGCGCGCCGTGCATTCGCAGGCACGAACCAGGTGTAGAGCAAGTCGTCGCTGCGGTTGAGCGGCGCATCGCCGGCACGAAAGTCGATGCGCACCGCGTTCTCGCCGCGACGCAGCCGCTCGGGCGGGATCACGAGATGGCCGTTGACCGCGCGCGTGGACACCGCAACGCCATTGGCAGTGACGGTCGCCTCGGCTGCACCTTCCGCGTCGAAGTCGATCACCAAGGGCTGCGTCCGATCGGCCAGCCGAAACCGCAGCACGTTGGTGCCTGTGACCGGTTGCGCCCGACTCAACGGGATAGACAGCGCCAGCTCGTAGCGCAGGTCGCTGATGTTCTTTGCGCGCGGCGTCGCCAGATCCAGCGCAACACCTGCGGCGGGTTCGTTGGTCTGTGCGCTCGCGGCGGTCGACGCAAGCAGGCTCGCCCCCAACGCCCAGCCAAAACGCTTTGCTTGTCGGATCATTTCCGCCCGAAGTCGATACCCAAGGCGACAACCGCTACCTGACTCACCGGCCCCACGTACAACATGGAAATGTGCATAGGGTACATACCGATGCCGCTGCTCATGCGTTGCCATCGAATTG
>DASURM010000328.1:0-4679 GCA_036280035.1 Burkholderiaceae bacterium
CGGCCTGTTCGCACGCCACAAGGCGAGCCTGTGCCTGCTCGGCACGGCGCAGGGCGTGGTGACGCTGCGCTACTGACACTCACCGCGCTGCGCGCGCGGCGAAGCGTGCGGCGTCGACGGCATCGAGCAGGGCGCCGCCGATCGGCAGCGGGGTGCCGGCGATCATTGCGGCGACTGTCTCGCCGGCGAGCGCGGCCTGCGTCAGTCCGCGCGACCCGAGCGCGGTCAGCATGTAAAGGCCGGCGTGCCGAGCGACGAAGCGCGGCTGCTCCTGGCGCGGAGCCCCGCTGCGCGCGTGCGCCGGCAACGGCACGCCGCCGAGCAGCGGCAGGCGGTCGCGCGTGTGCAGCCGCCAGCCGACACGGCCGTCGAGCTGCGGCGGTGCCGGGCAGGGTTGGCCGCTCAGCCGTTGCAGCGCGGCCAGGTTGCGCCGGTGATCGGCGTCGCGCAGGGCCGGCTCTTCGTCGTCGAGATCGTTGGTCGCGCCGCACAGCAAGCGGCCGTCGGGTAGCGCGATCGCATAGCCGTCGCCGGCGACCGGCAGCGCCGGCCGCCAGACAGCCGCAGCCGCGGACAACAGCGTCACCTGGCCGCGGCTGCGCATCAGCGGCCACGGGTCGCAGCCGTCGAGCAACTGCGCGGCATCGGCCGCGTGGGCGAGCACCACCTGGTCGCTGCGCGCCAGCGTGCTATCGCGCGCGTCGAGCAGGCGCCAGCCGCCGCGCGCGTCGGTGGCGACGCGATGCACGCGCGAGCGCAGCGTCAGCTCGATCGACGGCGAATCGAGCCAGGCGCGCGCCAGCGACTGCGCTTCGATCCAGCCGCCTCCCGGGTAGCACCACGCCGGCCGCGCGAGTGTGCAACCCGCCCGCGCGCCGGCTTCGGTCGCCGACAGCGCCTGCACATACTCCGGCGGCAAGCCCTGGCGCTGCACCAGCGCGTTCATCGAGCCGTGGTCGAGCGCGTGCTCGCAGCGCAGCGCGCCGTCGAGGCATCCGCGCACTCGACCTTGCACGATCAGAGGCGCGATCGCTGCCTGCGCGTGCAGCGCGGCGGCACGGAACCAGCGCGTGTGCGGTGTGTCGGCACCGTGCACCACGCCGTGCAGCAGGCCGGCGGGCATTCCCGAGCCGGCCTGGGCCACAGCGGGCAGCGCGTCGAACACCCGGCAGCGCACACCGAGCCCGGCCAGCGCGCGTGCCGTCGCGGCGCCCGCCAGGCCGGCGCCGACGATCGTCACTGCGTCGACGCCGCCGCCATAGAGCTGCCCCGCGGGCGGTGGCGTTCGGTGCTGCGGGCGGTGATGCCCGATCAGCATGTCGCGCTTGGTGTCGAAGCCGGCGCTGCGCGTGACGGCGAAGTCGGCACCGGCCAGCGCGTTGCGCACCACGCGCGCACTGCTCCAGGTAGCGACGGTGGCGTCGCTCGCCGCCAACCGGCCGAGCCGCTGCAGCACCCGAGGCTGCCACATCTCGGGGTTCTTCGACGGCGCGAAGCCGTCGAGGTAGAAGGCGTCGACCTGCGCCACCCACCGCGGCAGCCAGGTGGCGATGTCGCCGAAGGCGAGCAGCAGGTGCACGCGGCCGTGCGCGAAGTCGAGGCGATGCAGGTCCGGCGTCAGCGGCGGCCAGGCTTCGATCAGCTCGCGCGCCAGCGCGGGCTCGTCACCGTGCGCATGCGCGTGCCGCATGTCGGCGCGCGACAGCGGATGCTTGTCGAGCGACAGGAACCACAGGTGCTCGCAGCGCTGCGGGTCGTCGCGCCAGGCGGCCCAGGTGGCGAGGAAGTTGTGGCCCAGGCCGAAACCGGTCTCGAGGATCGTGAAGTGGGTGCGCCGCGCCCAGCGCTGCGGCAGCCCGTTGCCGGCGATGAACACGTGGCGCGCCTGCGCGAAGGCGCCGCCACGCGCATGGTAGACATCGTCGTAGTCCGGTGAGCGCGGCGCTGCCGCGTCGCTGAAGTCGACGTGCGCCGGCCGCAGCGGTTCGATCACGCGCGTCCGAGCGCTGCGCGCTCAGACGCGCTTGCGGTACTCATGCGTGCGGGTGTCGATCTCGACCTTGTCGCCGTCGCCGACGAACAGCGGCACCGAGATCTCGAAGCCGGTGCCGACCAGGCGCGCGGGTTTCATCACCTTGCCCGAGGTGTCGCCCTTGACCGCGGGCTCGGTGTTGATCTGGCGCACGACGGTGGTCGGCAGCTCGACCGAGATCGCCTTGCCGTCGTAGAACACCACCTCGACCGGCATGTTGTCCTCGAGGTAGCTGATGGCGTCGCCCATGTTCTCGGCCTCGACCTCGAACTGGTTGTATTCGGGGTCCATGAAGACGTACATCGGGTCGGAGAAGTAGCTGTAGGTGCACTCCTTCTTGTCGAGCACGATCGGGTCCATCTTGTCGTCGGCCTTGAAGACCACCTCGGCGCCGCCGCCGTTGAGCAGGTTCTTCATCTTCATGCGCACGGTCGCAGCGTTGCGGCCACCGCGGCTGTATTCGGTCTTGAGCACGACCATCGGGTCCTTGCCCTGCATGATCACGTTGCCGGCACGGATTTCCTGAGCGAGTTTCATAGAACACCTTCGGGTTGGCCTGCAGGCAGGCCTCGGGGCCGGCTGCGGCCGGCACTGGGGAATCGAACGCAGCCGCTCTATACGAGGCCCTGGCGGCGAGCAGCCGGCAATTCTACCGTTTGGCAGCCACGAAGCCGATGAGCCGAGTGGCCAGATCGGCCTGCCCGGCCAGCCGATCGCGCCAGGCGATAACCGCCGCACGCCACGCGGCAGCATCGGGCCAGCGCGGCGGCGGGGCCGACGCGCCGGCCTCGGCGTTCCACCAGACAAACCACTCGGCCACGCCAGGCGGGGGTGGCACCTCGGCCGCCCAGCGCTCGAGAAACGCCTGCAGTTTGACCCGGTGCGCGCCGTCGCGCTGCGGATAGAGCTGCCAGAAGAACGGCGCGCCGGCCCACAACGCGCGCACCAGCGAATCCTCGCCGCGCACGACGCAGCAGTCGGCGCTCCACAGCAGGCGGTCGAACTGCGGTTGCGTGAGCCACGGCAGCAGCAGCGCACGCAGCGATCGCTGCTGCAGCCTCGGCCCGAGCGTGGCGTGAACCAGGCTCTGCGCCGGGCCTTGCGGCACCAGCAGCAGCGTCGGCCGCGACGCCAGGGCGCCCAGCCACTGCTCGATGCCGGCGTGTGCATCGCTGAACAGCACCGCCAGCTGTTCGTCGTGTGCCCGTGGCCAGCCCATCGTCTGCAACCAGGCGTCGCGCTCGAAAGCCGCGCGCGCGGCCAGCAGCCCGGGCTCGCGCAGCAGACCGCCGCTGTCGGGCGTGAAGCCGGGATGGAAGAACCACTTCGTCAAGCCGCGGCCGGGGCCCTCGAACTGCGGCGACGGCAGCCCATGCGAGCGCAGCGCGTGGGCTTCGGCGCTCAGGTACTCGAGGTTGATCCAGCATGGCGGCCGCGCGCAGCGAGCCATCTGCGCCACGTAGCAAGGCGGCGGATCGCAGCCGAAGGCCTCGACAACCCCATCGATGTCGGCGGGCAGCGCGACCTCGTCGCGCCACCGCAGCACCTCGACCCCTGCGGCGCCGGCCGGCGCGATGTGCGCCAGCGGCGTGGGGTCGTCGATCACCAGCCGCACCGATTCGCCGCGCGCGGCGAGGTCGGCCGCCAGGCGCCAGCAGACGCCGGCGTCGCCGAGGTTGTCGATCACGCGGCAGAAGAGATCCCAGCGCACGGGCAGCATTGTCATGGGTGGCCGCCGATAATCGAATCGCCATGGCCGACGAGTCCGCAGTCCCTGCACGCGCCGCGTTGCTCGCCGAGGTCGCCGCGCTGCCTTCGCTGCCTGGGGTGTACCGCTTCTTCGACGCGACCGACAACGTGCTCTACGTCGGCAAGGCGCGCAACCTGAAGAAGCGCGTCTCGAGCTATTTCCACAAGGACCACGGCGGCACCCGCATCGGCGTGATGGTGGGCCGCATCGCGCGCCTGCAGACGACCGTGGTGCGCAGCGAAGCCGAAGCACTGCTGCTGGAGAACAACCTCATCAAGGCGCTGGCGCCGCGCTTCAACATCCTGTTTCGCGACGACAAGAGCTATCCGTACCTGAAGCTGACGGCGCATGCGTTCCCGCGCATGGCCTACTACCGCGGCAGCGTCGAGCGCAAGCACAAGTACTTCGGGCCGTACCCGGGTGCGTGGGCGGTGAAGGAGACGATCCAGCTGCTGCAGAAGGTGTTCCGCCTGCGCACCTGCGAAGACACGGTGTTCTCCAACCGCTCGCGCCCGTGCCTGCTGCACCAGATCCGCCGCTGCACCGCGCCCTGCGTCGGTCTGATCGAGCCGGAGCAGTATGCAGAGGACGTGCGCAATGCCGAGCTGTTCCTGCTGGGGCGTGATGACGAGGTCCTGGACAAGCTGGAGCTCGCCATGCAGCAGGCCAGCGAGCGTCTGGACTTCGAGACCGCCGCCATGCATCGCGACCAGATCCGGGCGCTGCGCGGCGTGCGGCAGACGCAGTTCGTGGCGAGCGACCGTGCCCGCGACATCGACATCGTCGCGCTGGTGTCCGAGTCCGGGCTGCTGTGCGCCAACCTGGTGACCATTCGCGGCGGCATGCACCGCGGCGACAAGTCGTTCTTCCCGGAGCACGCCGAGGGCTACGATGCGG
>DASURM010000329.1:0-6230 GCA_036280035.1 Burkholderiaceae bacterium
GCCGCATCCGCGTGCGGCCGGCGCTCGCGCGGCGCGTTCAGTTTCGCACGCTGAACCTCGTCGACCCGCACTGGCCGCTCGGCACCGCGATCGACATCGTGTTCTGCCGCAACGTGATGATCTACTTCGACGCCGCCACCCGGCACGCGGTGCTGCAGCGGCTGCACGCCGCGCTGGCTCCGGGCGGGTTGTTGTACGCCGGCCATTCGGAGAGCTTCACGCAGGCGCGACAGTGGTTCCGGCTGCGCGGCAAGACGATCTACGTGAAGGTCTGAGGATGTCGTCGCCCGCCATCGCACCCGCGCCGCCGCCCACTTCGCGGCTCGCGCAGCTGCGCGTCGCGCAGCGCGAGTCGGACGAGGCGTCGTTCTTCTACTGGGACGTCAATTTCGGCCGCGACGCGGTCCGGGTGATGCCCGGCGAGTTCTTCGTCGCCGACCAGGACATGCTGATCGTGACCACGCTCGGCTCGTGCATCGCCGCGTGCCTGTGGGACCGCGAGCGCCGCATCGGCGGCATGAACCACTTCATGCTGCCCGACGGCGACGGCGGCCGCTACGGCTCGTACGCGATGGAGCTGCTGATCAACAACCTGCTCAAGCGCGGCGCATCGCGCGCGACCCTCGAAGCCAAGGTGTTCGGCGGCGGCGCGGTGATCCCTGCGATGACCAGCCTCAATGTCGGCGAGCGCAACACGCGGTTCGTCTTCGAATACCTGCAGGCCGAGCGCATCCCGGTGGTCAGCAAGGACGTGCTCGACAGTTGCGCGCGCAAGGTCTGCCTGCTGGCGGCCAGCGGCAAGGCGCTGGTCAAGCGTCTGACGCCGGCCAACCCCGCCGCACTCGCGGCGCAGGAGCGCGCTGCCGCCGAGAAGGCTGCGCCGCATGCGACCGGCGGCGGCTCGGTCGACCTGTTCTGAGCGCAGCCACACCACCATGGATGCCCGAGCCCGGATCCGCGTGGTGGTGGTCGACGACTCCGCGCTGGTGCGCAAGCTGCTGGCCGACATCATCGATCGCCAGGGCGACATGCAGTGCGTCGGTACGGCGGCCGACCCGCTGGCGGCGCGCGAGCTGATTCGCGCCGCAGCCCCGGACGTGATCACGCTCGACGTGGAGATGCCGCGCATGGACGGCATCGACTTCCTGGCGCGCCTGATGCGGCTGCGGCCGACGCCGGTGGTGATGGTCAGCACGCTGACCGAGCGTGGCGCCGAGGTGACCCTGCGCGCGCTGGAACTCGGTGCGGTCGACTTCGTGGCCAAGCCGCGCATCGGCGTGGCCGACGGCCTGCAGCGGTTGGCCGACGACATCACCGACAAGATCCGCATCGCCGCGCGCGCACAGGTGCGCCGGACGGCGGGCCCGTCATCCACCCTGGCCGGCGTCAAGCCGGCGGCACCGGCGGCTCTGCTGGGCCACCTGTCGACCGAGAAGCTGATCTTCATCGGCGCCTCCACCGGGGGCACCGAGGCAACCAAGGTCGTGCTGACGGAGCTGCCTGCTGACGCGCCAGCCGTCCTGATCACGCAACACATGCCCGCGGGCTTCACCAGCAGCTACGCCAGGCGGCTCGACTCGCTGTGCCGAATCCGCGTCAAGGAGGCTGCCGACGGCGAACGCCTGTTGCCCGGCCATGCCTATCTCGCCCCGGGCGGGCAGCATCTGTCGGTGCGGCGCAGCGGCACCCACTACGTCGCGCGGGTGCACGACGGCGAGCCGGTGAACCGCCACAAGCCGTCGGTGACGGTGCTGTTCGAATCGGCAGCGCGGGTGGCGGGCCCCAACGCGCTCGCGGTAATGCTCACCGGCATGGGCGCCGACGGCGCGCAGGCGATGCGCCTGATGCGCGAGGCCGGCAGCTACAACATCTGCCAGGACGAGGCGAGTTGCGTGGTGTTCGGCATGCCGCGCGAGGCGATCGCCCACGGCGCGGCGCACGAAGTGCTGCCGTTGACGCGCATCGCCGCCGCGCTGATCGCACGGCTGCGCGAGACTGCCAGCGGCGCCGTCCACCGCATCTGAGCCCCACCGCACCTGAGCTCCACCGGCGATGGGCCGCTACGGCGCGCGCAGGAAGTTGTCGTGCGCCGCGCCGTACCGCTCGCGCCAGCGCTGCACCTGCTGGAGCATCTCGGGCTCGGCGCCGATGTCGCGCAGCACGCTCGGGCTCAGCTCGCGCAGCGCCCGGAACTCGGCAGCGCGCCGGCGCGCGGCACGCCATCGACCCCACAGTCGCCGCAGCGCCGAATACACCGCCGCCAAGGCGTCGAGCACGCCATCGCCCAGGCGCAACCAGACGGCGCGCGAAACCGGGACCGGACGGCACAAGGTGGTTTCCATGCCAGCCTCCTTGATCGATGGTGGAAAGCATAGATTTCCAACTGCCGCTCGTGAATCGATTTCTCCTCGTTGAGTTGGTAAGGCATACTGAACATCACCATGGCGCGCCTGCCCCTGCACACGTTGCCCAGCTTTCGCGTGATCGCCCGCACCGGCAACCTGCGCGCCGCGGCCGAAGAACTGCACCTGACGCACAGCGCAGTCAGCCAGCAGTTGCGACTGCTGGAAACCCAGCTCGGCTTCCAGTTGTTCGACCGGCGTGCGCGCCGCATCGTGCTCAACGCCGCCGGCTCGGCGCTGCTGCAGGCGATCGAACCCGCGCTCGACCGCATCGACGACGGCGTGCGTTCGGCCAGCGCCGCGGCGGCGGGCGCGCAGCAACGGCTGCGCGTCAGCGTGCTGCCGTCGTTCGCGCAGCGCTGGCTGCTGCCGCGCATGGGCGACTGGCACGCCCGCCATCCGGAGATCGCCCTCGAGCTGCACGCGTCGCAGCAGGTAGTGGATCTGCCGCGCGAGGGCTTTCACGCCGCGCTGCGCCAGGGCAACGGCCAGTGGCGCGGACTGCGCGCCGAACGGCTGATCGATTCGCCGAAGGTTCCGGTGGGTTCGCCGCAGGCGGCGCAGCGGCTGCTCGGGCGCGACGTGGCCGCGCTGGCGCACGAGCCGCTGCTGGGCAGCCCGTCGGCGTGGGAGAAGTGGTTCGCGCTGTCGGGCCTGAAGGTGCGCGTCAACCCGGTGGCCACCTTCAACGACGCCGGCCTGATGCTGCAGGCCTCCGAGCAGAACCTCGGCATCGCGCTGACGCGCGAGGTGCTGGCCGCCGACGCCCTGCGCGAACGCCGGCTGTTCCGCCTGTCGGCGCTGGCGCTGCAGGACGAACAGGTCGACGCCTACTGGCTGGTGTATCCGCCCGCCTCGCACGAGTGGCGGCCGCTGGCGGCGCTGCGGCGCTGGCTGCACGCGCAGCTCGACGATTCGCTGCGCGCCTGGGCGACGGCCGACGCTTCGCCGGTCAAGGCGCCGGCAGGAACAGCTGCTGCAGGTCGGACAGGAAGTCGAAGCCGCGTGCGCTCGGCCGCACCGACGAAGCGTCGCGCTCGATGAGGCCGCGGGCCTGCGCCTGCCGCAACCCGGGCTCGATCATCGACGGTGGCAGGCCGGTGCGCTCGGCGAACAGGTTAGCCGCAAAGCCCTCGCGCAGCCGCAGCGCGTTGAGCATGAACTCGAACGCCAGCGCGTCGCGCGCCACGTCGTGCTCGTTGCTGACCGCTGCGCCCTCCAGCGAGCGCGCCATGTACGTCATCGGCTCGCGCCAGCGCTGCTGGCGCACCACGCGGTTCGGGAAGCTCAGCTTGCTGTGCGCGCCGGCACCGATGCCGAGGTAGTCGCCGAACTGCCAGTAGTTCAGGTTGTGCACGCACTCGCGGCCCGGCCGCGCAAATGCCGACACCTCGTAGCGAGCCAGACCGGCGCGGGTGGTGCGTTCGACGATCGCGTCGAGCATGTCGCTGGCCAGGTCGTCGTCGGGCCGCGGTGGCGGGTCGAGCGCGAAACGCGTGTTCGGCTCGATCGTCAGGTGGTACACGCTGAGGTGCGGCGGCTCGAAGGCGAGCGCGGCGTCGAGGTCGGCGTGCAGCTGCTGCAACGTCTGGCCGGGCAGCGCGTACATCAGGTCGAGGTTGAAGCGCTCGAACGCCTCGCGCGCCTCTTGCGCCGCCGCGCGCGCCTGCGCGGCGTCGTGTACGCGGCCGATGCGCGCCAGCAGCGCGTCGTCGAAGCTCTGCACGCCGATCGACAGCCGATTGACGCCGGCCTGCGCGAAGGCGCGAAAGCGCTCGCGCTCGAAGGTGCCAGGGTTGGCCTCGAGCGTCACTTCGCACGCCGGCTCCAGCGGCAGCAACGCGCGCACCTGCGACAGCAGCGTGTCGATGCCCGCGGGCGAAAACAGGCTCGGCGTGCCGCCGCCGATGAACACGCTGACGATCGGCCGGCCCCACACCAGCGGCAGCGCCGCCTCGAGGTCGGCGCGCAGCGCCTGCAGGTAGCGCGCCTCGGGCAGCGCGGACGGCGGTCCGGCGCCGGGCCGCCCCAAGCCGGACGCTCCCCCCGGGGGGGGCGACGCCGAAGGTGTCAAGGGGGTCTGGATCTCGTGCGAGTTGAAGTCGCAATACGGGCACTTGGACAGACACCACGGCAGGTGCACGTACAGTGCCAATGGCGGCAGCGCCGCCAGTTGAAGCGTGCCGGGGCGCAGGTGGTGCTCGACGGTGGCCGCGCGCGAGGCGGTCGCGTCGCCTCGCGCCGACCCGACCCCTCCGATCGACAGGGAACGCCTGCTTGCGGGCGGGCGCTCAGCCAAGACGCCACACCTCCCGCATCAGCGCACGCATCTGGCGTGCGGCCAGCGCACGGTGGCTGATCACGTTCTTCAACGCGGCGTCGAGCTCGGCCACGCTGCAGCCGTGGCTCGGCACGAGCACCACCGGGTCGTAGCCGAAGGCGCCGCTGCCGCGCGGCGCGTGCAGCAGCTCGAGTTCCCAGCGGCCGGAGGCGATCAACGGCTCGGGGTCGAGCGCATGGCGCAGCGCGACCAGTGTGCTGACGAAGCGCGTGCGTCGATCGACCACGCCGGCCATGCGCTGCAAGAGCAGCGCGGTGTTGGCGGCATCCTGCCGCGCACGGCGTTGTTCGCGGTCGCCGCCTTCGGCAACCGCCGGCGCAAAGTGCGCGGAGGCGACCCCCGGCTCGCCGCCGAGCGCATCGACGCACAACCCGGAGTCGTCGGCGATCGCCGGCCCCTGCGCTTGGGCAGCGGCGTGGCGCGCCTTGGCCAGCGCGTTCTCGACGAAGGTGCCGTGCGGCTCGTCGGCCTCGGCGATCTGCAGCGCCGCCTGTGGCAGCAGTTGCACCGGCAGCCCGGCCAGGAGCGCCTGCAGTTCGACCAGCTTCTTGGCGTTGTGCGACGCCAGCACCAGCTTCATCTGAACGACGCCAGACCCACCAGTGCGTTGCGCGCGCGCGTGACACGCACGGTGGCCGCTCGGGTCATGCAGATAACCCCAGCGCCGAGCGCTGCGCGGCGAGCAGCTCGCCGATGCCCTTGTCGGCCAGAGCCAGCAGACGGTCCATTTCGGGGCGCGAGAAGCTCTGGCCTTCGGCGGTGCCCTGCACTTCGACGAAGCCGCCGGCACCGGTCATCACGACGTTCATGTCGGTGTCGCAGGCGAAGTCTTCCGCGTACTCCAGGTCGAGCAGCGGCGTGCCCTGCACGATGCCCACCGACACCGCGGCCACCTGGTCGCGCAGCGGCGACGTGGCGATCTTGCGGCGCTCCAGCAGCCAGCTCACCGCATCGTGCGCGGCGACGAAGGCCCCGGTGATCGCCGCGGTGCGCGTGCCGCCGTCGGCCTGCAGCACGTCGCAGTCGAGCACGATCGTGCGTTCGCCGAGCGCGGCCAGATCGAACACGCAGCGCATCGCGCGGCCGATCAGGCGCTGGATCTCCTGCGTACGGCCGCTCTGCTTGCCGCGCGCGGCCTCGCGGTCGCCGCGCGTGTGCGTGGCGCGCGGCAGCATGCCGTACTCGGCGGTCACCCAGCCCTCGCCGCTGCCGCGCTTGTGCGACGGCACCTTCTCGTCGACCGACGCGGTGCAGAGCACCTTGGTCTGGCCGAAGCACACCAGCACCGAGCCTTCGGCATGGCAGGTGTAGCCGCGTTCGATCTGCACCGCACGCAGC
The DNA here is from genome assembly GCA_036280035.1 of Burkholderiaceae bacterium. GTDB lineage: Bacteria > Pseudomonadota > Gammaproteobacteria > Burkholderiales > Burkholderiaceae_C > JAEUPI01. The sequence continues at coordinate 6,082 of DASURM010000329.1, forward strand.
GCGTCGGACGCGCGCCCCTGGCTGCGAAGGTAGGTCATTGGCGCCCGGCCGCCCGAAGCCGATGACGCGCCCCCTCGGGGGGCCGCGAACGCAGTGAGCTTGGGGGTCTCATGGCGCCATTTTCGTCGAACGCGCCAGCCCGATGCCCG
>DASURM010000330.1:0-5500 GCA_036280035.1 Burkholderiaceae bacterium
CGGTCGGCTCGACCGCGGTCACGGCATGGCCAGCATGAAGCACCGCGCCAAGCAGTTGCAGGGCCAATGTCTCGTCGAGTCCGGCCCGGGGTACGGGACCGTGATCCGCCTCACGATTCCGCTGGATCGGCACCTCGCGTCGGCCTGAGCGGCTGTTACGATTCTCGGGTTCATCCCCCGCGGAGGCACGATGAAGAACATCCTGCTGCTCGAAGACCTGCCCGAGATCCGGTCCTGGTTGAAGGCCCTGGTGATGCAGGTCTTCCCCGGTGCGCAGATCGTCGAGTGCGCGCGCGTGCACGACGCACTGGCCCAGGTGTCGGCGCAGAAGTTCGAGCTCGCGCTGATCGACCTCGGCCTGCCCGACGGCACCGGCGTCGACGTGGTGTCGGCGCTGCGCGAGTCGCAGCCCGACGCGCAATCGGTGATCGTGACCATTCACGACGACGACGATCACCTGTTCCCGGCGCTGCAGGCCGGCGCGTTCGGCTACATCCTGAAGGAGCAGTCGCGCGAGCTGATCACCGAGCACTTGCAGCGCATCAGCCAGGGCGAGCCCCCGCTGTCGCCGTCGATCGCGCGCAAGGTCATTGCGTACTTCGCGGCGCAAGCCAAGCCGCAGGCCAACGCGCTGCCGCACGTGCAGCTCACCGACCGCGAGAGCGAGGTGCTGTTGCGCGTGGCCAAGGGCTTCACGCTGCCTGAGATCGGCGTGCAGCTCGGCCTGAGCCGGCACACGATCGCCGACTACGTGAAGCAGATCTACCGCAAGCTCAACGTCAGCTCGCGCGCCGAGGCGGCGCTCGAGGCGCAGCGGCTGGGTCTGTTCGGGCGCTCACGCTGACGCGCCCGGTACGCGGGTGGCGCGCGCGAGGCACGCGCGGGCCACAGCGATAATCGCCGGCCATGATCGGTCGGCTCACGGGCACGCTCGCTGAGAAGGCGCCGCCGCAGGTGTTGATCGACGTCGGCGGCGTCGGCTACGAACTCGACGTGCCGATGAGCACCTTCTACAACCTGCCGGCGCTCGGCGAGCGCCTGACGCTGCTGACCCACCTGGTGGTGCGCGAAGACGCGCATCTGCTCTACGGCTTCGGCAGCGCGGCCGAACGTGCCACGTTCCGGCAACTCATTCGAATCGCGGGCATCGGCCCGCGCACCGCGCTGGCGATCCTGTCGGGCCTGTCGGTATCGGAGCTGGCGCAGGCGGTGTCGCGCCAGGATAGCGGGCGGCTGGTCAAGGTGCCGGGAATCGGCAAGAAGACCGCCGAGCGGCTGCTGCTCGAGCTGAAGGACAAGCTCGCGCCCGATCTGGCCGGTGCGGCCGCCGTGGCCAGCGATGCGCAGGCCGACATCGTGCAGGCGCTGCTGGCGCTTGGCTACAACGAGCGCGAAGCCGGCGCCGCACTGAAGCACCTGCCGCCCGACATCGCGGTGGCCGACGGCATCAAGCAGGCATTGCGCGCGCTGTCGCGCTGACCGCGGGCGGCCCGCCCACGCTCGGTGGACAATCGCCGCATGGGCATCCAGACCGACGACCTCGCCGAACCCGGCGCCGCACCGCGCACCGTGGGCGCAGCGAGGCAGTCGCCGCAGGAAGACGCGCTCGAGCGCGCGCTGCGCCCGCGCCAGCTGCGCGACTACGTCGGCCAGAGCAAGACCCGCGAACAACTCGAGATCTTCATCGGCGCGACCAAGGCGCGCGGCGAGGCGCTCGACCACGTGCTGCTGTTCGGCCCGCCGGGTCTGGGCAAGACCACGTTGAGCCACATCATCGCCGCCGAACTGGGCGTCAACCTGCGCCACACCTCGGGACCGGTGCTCGAGAAGCCGAAGGACCTGGCCGCGATCCTGACCAACCTCGAGCGCAACGACGTGCTGTTCATCGACGAGATCCACCGCCTGTCGCCGGTGGTCGAGGAGATCCTCTACCCCGCGCTCGAGGACTACCAGATCGACATCATGATCGGCGAGGGCCCGGCCGCGCGATCGATCAAGCTCGACCTGCAGCCGTTCACGCTGGTGGGTGCCACCACCCGCGCCGGCATGCTGACCAACCCGCTGCGCGATCGCTTCGGCATCGTGGCGCGGCTGGAGTTCTACACGCACGAGGAGCTGACCCGCATCGTCCATCGCTCGGCGCAGTTGCTGTCGGTGCCGATCGACGATGCCGGCGCGGCCGAGATCGCGCGCCGCGCGCGCGGCACGCCGCGCATCGCCAACCGGTTGCTGCGCCGCGTGCGCGACTATGCCGAGGTCAAGGCGCAGGGCCGCGTCACACACACCATTGCCGAGCAGGCGCTGGCGATGCTCGACGTCGATCCGCTGGGCCTCGACGTGATGGACCGCAAGCTGCTCGACGCGGTGGTGCACCGTTTCGACGGCGGGCCGGTCGGCCTCGACAACGTGGCGGCCGCGATCGGCGAGGAGCGCGACACGATCGAAGACGTGATCGAGCCCTACCTGATCCAGCAGGGCTACCTGCAGCGCACGCCACGGGGCCGCGTCGCGACGCTGGCGGCGTACCGGCACCTCGGTGCGGCGCCACCGCAGCGTGCGGCCGATCTGTTCGAGCCTTAAGGTGCCTGACGCGAACGGCCTGCTGCGGCGGCCGTGAGGCCCACGCGCCGCGCGCCACCTTCGCCGAGCCGGCCCATCACCCACAGACCGGCAACGATGAGCATGGCGCCACCCAGCAGTGTGGCCCTCGACCATTCGTGTGCGAACCACAGCAACATGCACGCACCGACCAGCAGCACGACGAACAGCAGCAGCGCCCCGACCTGCGCGCCACGCGACATCACCGGATCGAAGCGCTGCACGGCCTCGATGCGAAACGCCGGCTTCGGAAACCGCTGCGCCACGTCGGCCGGCCGCCAGCCCGGCGGCATGAACCAGATGCGCAGCTTGTCCCACCACGAGCACGCGTGCCAAGCGTCGCGCGCCAGCGCCGCGTACACCTCGAGGTTGGCCCACAGCGGGTCGAAGCTGCGCAGCGGCGCGCGCGTGCCGTAGAAGCAGGGCTCGTCATCGCGCTCTTCCTCGAAGCTGCCGAACAGGCGATCCCACACGATCAGGATGCCGCCGTAGTTGCGGTCGAGGTAGCGCTCGTTCACCGCATGGTGCACGCGGTGGTTCGACGGCGAGCAGAACCAGCGGTCGAACCACCCGAGCTTGCCGACCTGCTGCGTGTGCACCCAGAACTGGTACAGCAGGTCGATCAGCGCAACCGTGCCGAACACCAGCGGCGGCACGCCGAGCACGGCCATCGGCAGGTAGAACAGCCAACCCAGCAGCGCGCCGCTGGAGGTCTGGCGCAGCGCAGTGGAGAGGTTGTAGTCCTCGCTCTGGTGGTGCACCACGTGAGCGGCCCAGAAGATGCCGATGCGGTGCCCCGCGCGATGCAGCCAGTAGTAGCAGAGGTCGTATAGCAGCAGCGCGCCGAGCCACACCCAGACCGAGTCGGCCGGCAGCCACCACAGCGCCACATGCTGGTAGGCGGCGGCATACAGCCCGATCGCCAGCAGCTTGGTGAACAGCCCCACCAACTGGCTCATCATCCCAATCCCGATGCTGGCCAACGCGTCGTGCAGGCGGTAGGTGTTGCGACCGCGAACCAGCCCGACCACCAGCTCCAACGCGATCGCGCCGAGAAAGACCGGCGTGGCGAGCACGATGATCTGTGAGGCAGTCATGCCCGCAGATGATAGGACGTAGCGAGGCCCCTCCTGGCCACAGGCGACGCCGCCGGTGCGTCTCGCGCAGTTGAGGCGCGCAGAGCGCGGCGAAGGACCGGAGACCGGCGCCGCAGTCGATCCCCAAGTGGCTGGGCCGCCGGCAGGCGGCCCAGCTCCGCTGGATTCGTCAGCGGACCAGTTCGCGCCAGCTCGTGCGCCGGACGCTGTTGGTATCGAAGGACGGCGGCGCAGGCTTACGCGTCTGCACGCTGGCATCACTACCGACGATGATGTGCCTCAGATTGCCGTCGGTCGCCATGATCGCCGACATACCCACCACCAGGTAAGAACCCAGATACGTGCTCACGCTCGTACCGTTGGCCGCGGTACCGCTGCCGACGCTGAGTTCGTACAGCCACGAGCTGCCGCCCGACGGGTTGCATTCGTTGCTCCCCGGGACCGCGCTGGCCACCGTCAGCACGTTGAAGTTGAGCAGGAAGTCCGTCGTCACCCGTTCCTTGGACTGCGGCAAGTCCATCTTCCAACCGATCTTGGTGTTCCAGTCGACGGCGTTGGCGGTCCCGGTGCCGGTGACGCCGCTGACGGTGACGCTCTGCGACACCAGGTCGGTGCGCAGGCGCACGTCGCCCCAGCCGGTGGCCGTCAGCGGATCCTTGATCGCGTAGATCGACTGCACCGTGGTGTCGCCGACGTCGCTGGTCCCGAGGTAGCGACCAGTGGCGACCACGATCACCGGCACCTTGGTACCCCCACTGGCCTTCACCAAAGTGAGCTGCGGCTTGGTGGTGATCGGCTGCGGCGATGTGCTGCTGTGCTGGAACGTTGCCAGCTTGGTCACATCCGCCCCGTACAGCACAGGCGAGTTGAAGTCGAAGCGCCACAGGTTGCCCAGCATGTCGCCGCCGTAGAAACGTTTGGCGGTGTTGTTGGTCGAGTCGTCGACCCAGGCGTTGATCTTGGCCAGGCCACTGGGGTCGGCCGCCGTGCCGGTGGCGGTCGACAAGCTCGACACGAGCGCTCCGGTGACTGCGTTGACCAAGTAGAGGCGGCCCACGCCATCGGCGTTGTTCAGACCAGAGCTGAGCGCCACCACCCAGGTGCCGTCGGCCATCTTGGTGATCACCGGGTTGCCGTAGGTCAGCCCCATGTTGGCATCGGTGAACTCCCACAGCCCAACCGGGTTGTCGGGGTCGGTAACGTCGAGCGCGTAGTAGCCCTTGCCGCCCGAATTCAACCCGCCGATCAGAATCGTCTTCCACGCGGTGCCGTTGTAGACATCGGCCACCACAGGTGAACCGTCGACGAAGAAGCGGTGGTTGTTGCGGTAGTCGCTGTCGGCCAGGCGGAACAGGTTGGGCATCACGAACGACGGCACGAACGCCCACTGCTCGATGCCTGTCGTCGCATCGAAGGCATGCAGCATGCCGTCGTTGGCCGCCGCGTACAGCATGGCGCGGCGCGTCGCGGTCGTGCCCGCGAACGTGCTATAGCCGGCGTCGGTGTACTTCAGCGTCGACTTCTTGATGTACACCGGCGAGGCATTGATGATGTCGCCCAGCTTGACGACGCGCTCGCGGTACAGCGGGTTCGTCAGGTTGGTCTCGATCTCGTAGGTCGGGTCGCCGCGCAGGAAGTTGACCAGGTTGGTGCCGTCGTTGGCCAGCGTCACCTGACCCGACGTCAGTGTGCCGCACTGCAACGGCGTCGGCGTCTTGCCGCACAGATTCGTGAAGTTGCCGCCGTAGCCGTCGGTGCTGAGGTTGCCGTAGTTGAACGCCCGCAGCGCCTTGGTCACCGGGTTC
>DASURM010000331.1:0-2560 GCA_036280035.1 Burkholderiaceae bacterium
TGCGGCCCCACCGACGAGCACCTGCGCACCATCGAGTCGGCGTTCGACGTGCGCATCACCCGCCGGCTGGCTGCGTTTCGCATCGAAGGAGCGAAGGCGCGCGCCGAGGCCGCGTTGGACGTGTTGCGCGAGCTGTACGAGCGTGCCGGCCGCTCGCTCGACCCGCAGGCGGTGGCGATGGCGGTGGGCGCGCCCCGCCCGGCGCCTTCGGACGGCGACGATCCGAACGCGTCGCCGGTGCTGCATACGCGCCGCGCCGATCTGGCCGGGCGCACGCCCAACCAGGTGCAGTACCTGCGGCACATCCTGGCGCACGACCTGAGCTTCGGCATCGGGCCGGCGGGCACCGGCAAGACCTTCCTCGCAGTGGCGTGCGCGGTCGATGCACTGGAGCGCAGCACGGTGCAACGCATCGTGCTGACGCGGCCGGCCGTCGAGGCCGGCGAGCGGCTGGGCTTCCTGCCCGGCGACCTGGCGCAGAAGGTCGACCCGTACCTGCGCCCGCTGTACGACGCGCTGTACGACCTGATGGGCCTGGAGCGCGTGACCAAGGCGTTCGAGCGCGGCACTCTGGAGATCGCGCCGCTGGCGTTCATGCGCGGGCGCACGCTCAACCATGCATTCGTGATCCTCGACGAGGCGCAGAACACGACGCCCGAGCAGATGAAGATGTTCCTCACCCGCATCGGCTTCGGCGCCAAGGCGGTGGTGACCGGCGACGACAGCCAGATCGATCTGCCGCGCGGCACGGCCAGCGGCCTGCTCGATGCGCGCGAGGTGCTCGAGGGCGTGCCGGGTGTCGCGTTCACGCGCTTCACCGCAGCCGACGTGGTGCGCCACCCGCTGGTGGCGCGGATCGTCGATGCGTACGACCGGGCACGCGCCGATCGCGAGCCGCGTTGAAGCCGGCGCTGCGCCTGTCGCTGCAGTTCGCCGACGGGCGTCATCGCGCGCTGCTGCCCCGTCACCGCGTGTTGCGGTGGCTGCGCGCCAGCCTCGACACCCCGGCCGAGCTGACGGTGCGCATCGTCGGCGCCGAAGAGGGGCGCTTGCTCAATCGCCAGTACCGGCGGCGCGACTACGCGACCAACGTCTTGACCTTCGGCTATCAGCAGCGGCCCGTGGTGCTGGCCGATCTGGTGCTGGCCGCCCCGGTGGTCGAGCGCGAGGCGCGCGAGCGGAGCATCGACCTCGCAGCCCACTATGCGCACCTGCTGGTGCATGGCGCGCTGCATGCCCAGGGCATGGATCACGAGCGCGCGCGAGACGCGCAGCGCATGCGTGCGCGCGAGGTCGAGGTGCTGGCCGGGCTCGGTTTCGCAGACCCCTACCGGTGACCACGCCCCTGCGGCGCGAGCGGCTCAACCGCGCTGCAAGGCGCGAGCGGCGTCGAGCGCGAAATACGTCAGCACGCCGTCGGCACCGGCGCGCTTGAACGCCAGCAGCGATTCCATCATCACCGCGTCGTGGTCGAGCCAGCCGTTGGCGGCGGCGGCCTTCAACATCGAGTACTCGCCGCTGACCTGATAGACGAAGGTCGGCATGCGGAACTCGCGCTTCACGCGCGACACGATGTCGAGGTACGGCATGCCGGGCTTGACCATCACCATGTCGGCACCTTCGGCGATGTCGAGCGCCACCTCGCGCAACGCCTCGTCGCTGTTGCCGGGGTCCATCTGGTAGACCTTCTTGTCGGCCTTGCCGAGGTTGCCGGCCGACCCCACCGCGTCGCGGAACGGCCCGTAGAACGCACTCGCGTACTTCGCGCTGTAGGCCATGATGCGCGTGTGGATTCGATGCTGCGCCTCGAGCGCGCGGCGGATCGCGCCGATGCGGCCGTCCATCATGTCGCTCGGGGCGACGATGTCGACGCCGGCCTCGGCCTGCACCAGCGCCTGCCGAACCAGGATCTCGACGGTTTCGTCGTTCAGGATGTAGCCGGTGGCATCGAGCAGGCCGTCCTGCCCGTGGCTGGTGAAGGGGTCGAGGGCGACGTCGGTCAGCAGGCCGAGCTCCGGAAAGCGCGCCTTCAACGCGCGCACGGCGCGCGGCACCAGGCCTTCGGCATTGGTGGCTTCACGCCCGTCGGGAGACTTCAGCGACGGGTCGATCACCGGGAACAGCGCCATCACCGGCACACCCAGTTTCAGGCAGGCTTCAGCCTGTGCGAACAGCAGGTCGACCGACAGCCGCTGCACGCCCGGCATGCTCGCCACGTCGTGATTGCGTCGTTCGCCATCGAGCACGAACACCGGATAGATCAGATCCGACACATCGAGCCGATGCTCGCGCACCAGCGCGCGCGTGAACGCGTCCCTGCGCAGACGCCGGGGCCGACTGGCCGGAAACGGAGGCAGTGCGGTCAAGCGGAGGCCTTTCTGCTCGAGGGGGCGGACTGGGCCATCGGCCCGGCTCCATCCGGTGTTACGCGGAGTCACACCGGGCAATCGCTCTGCTAGGATCGCCCGCGAATGATAGCTGCAAGGCTGTCGTTCCCTGCTTTTCCTCCCTGAGCAGGTGCCTTAGCGCGATGACAGCGATAAGGCTTGCGACCCCGGTC
>DASURM010000332.1:0-3946 GCA_036280035.1 Burkholderiaceae bacterium
AATCGGTGCGCGTCGACGCCTGGGCCGCCGACGGCACGGCGCAGGTCAACTATCGCGGCGCATCGTGGTCGGTGATGTTTCGCGGCGCCGGCTCGCCGGCGCCCGGCGAGCATACGATCGTCGCCGTGCAAGGCAGCCGCCTGGTGGTGGCGCCTCGCGCCGCACCCTAGGCGCCAAACGACACCATTCGCTTCCCATCGGAGACCATCGCATGGAAGTCGCCTTGATCGTCGTCGTCATCGCCGTGATCTTCGTGGTCCGCACCTTCAAGATCGTGCCGCAGCAGCACGCATGGGTGGTCGAACGCCTCGGGCGCTACGACCGTACGCTGACACCGGGGCTGAAGTTCGTGATTCCGTTCGTCGAGCGCGTCGGCTACAAGCACTCGCTGAAGGAGATCCCGCTGGACGTGCCGAGCCAGGTCTGCATCACCAAGGACAACACGCAACTGCAGGTCGACGGCATCCTGTACTTCCAGATCACCGACGCGATGCGCGCCAGCTACGGCTCGAGCAACTACGTAGTCGCGATCACGCAGTTGGCGCAGACCACGCTGCGCAGCGTGATCGGCAAGATGGAACTCGACAAGACGTTCGAGGAGCGCAGCGCGATCAACGCCGCGGTGGTCAGCGCGCTCGACGAGGCTGCGCTGAACTGGGGTGTCAAGGTGCTGCGCTACGAGATCAAGGATCTGACGCCGCCGACGGAGATCCTGCGCAGCATGCAGGCACAGATCACCGCCGAGCGCGAGAAGCGGGCCCTGATCGCTGCTTCCGAAGGCCGCCGCCAGGAGCAGATCAACATCGCCACCGGTGAGCGCGAGGCCTTCATCGCGCGTTCCGAAGGCGAAAAACAGGCCGAGATCAACAAGGCGCAGGGCGAGGCGACGGCGATCACCGCCGTGGCCGAGGCCACCGCCGGCGCGATCCGTCAGATCGCGGCGGCGATTCAGCAGCCCGGCGGCGAGCAGGCGGTGCAACTGAAGGTGGCCGAGCGCGCGGTCGACGCCTACCAGCAGCTCGCCAAGACCAACAACACGATGATCGTGCCGGGCAACATGACCGAGGTCGCGACCCTGATCGGCACCGCGATGGCGCTGATGAAGGGTGTCGGGAAGGGATGAATAGAATTGCCGCCGATGGCTGCCCTCTGCCCGGAGGGATGGATGAGTGGTTTAAGTCGCACGCCTGGAAAGCGTGTGTGGGTTAATAGCCCACCGCGGGTTCGAATCCCGCTCCCTCCGCCAGTCGGGCTGGTTCGCGCGGCATGCAAGAAGAGGAAGAGCTTTACGCCCTGCTGAGTGCCTCGGACGTCTTCGGCGCGCTCGACGAAGGCGATCGTGCACGCCTCGCGGCCGCGATGCGACGTGAGGTCACGCAGCCCGGGCAGGTGCTGCTGCGTCAGGGCGAGGCCGGCAACGCGCTCTTCGTCGTGGCCCGCGGTCTGCTCGAGGTACGCCTGCGCCGCGGCGACGGCAACGAAGCCTTGATCGACACCGTAGGCGTCGGCGACGTCGTCGGCGAGATGCAGGTCGTCGTTGGTGGTGCGGCATCGGCCACCGTGGTGGCAGCGGGGGCAGCGGAGGTCTACAGGCTGCGGCGCGAAGACTTCGATGCCCTGTGTGCCGCCGCTCCGGCGCTCCTCGAACCGCTGGTGCGCATTGCCGCGCGGCGCTTGCAGCGTCGCCAGATGCATTCGGTGCTGCCCGCGATGTTCGGCGCGCTCGACGCCACCGACCTCGCTGCGCTGGAGCGCCAGGTCATCTGGCGCACGCTGCGGCGAGGCGATGTGCTGTTTCGCAAAGGCGATCCGGGCGACGCCTGGTACGTTGTGACGAGCGGACGCCTGGCGGTGGTGGAGCCGGCCCGCGACGGCCAGCCGGAGCGCCTGCTCTCCGAGGTGGGGCGCGGCGAAGGCGTGGGCGAAATGGCCCTGGTCACCGGCCAACAGCGGTCAGCCACTGTGTACGCGCTGCGCGACGCCGAACTGGCCCGCTTCCCTGTGGAGTTGGTGACCGAACTGGTAGCGACCCGGCCGCAGGTGACGCACGCGATGCTGCGCACGCTGGCGCTGCGCGTGATGCAGCAAAGCGGAACACCGCAGCGCGCCGAGGGTGCCGGCCTCACGTTCACCCTGGTGCCGGCTGCGCCGGGCGTGGACGTGGCTGGCTTGGCGCGTCGGCTGACCGCAGCGCTCGGTCGCTTCGGCTCGGCCCGGCAAGTGGGCAGCGCGCATCTGCACGAGGTGGGCGTTGGCCAGGGTGCGATCGACCGCCCCGACCAGCACCCTACCTGGATCCGTGTCGGCGCGTGGCTCGACGAACAGAACGCCGCGCAGCGCTTTCTCGTCCTGGTCGTCGATCCCACGCCCAATGCGTGGGGGGCGCGCGCGGTGGGGCATGCCGATCGCGTGATCCTCGTCGGCGACGTTCAGGGCGACCCGAACCCCGGTGCGCTTGAGCGGGCCCTGTTGCCTGGTTCCGACGAGCGGCGCGACGTGCGGCGCCTGCTGGTGCTGCTGCACGCCAACGGCGCGCAGCCGCCGCGCGGCACCGCGCGCTGGCTCGACGCGCGCACGGTCGAGGCGCATCTGCACCTGCGCCTCGACTGCGACGACGACGTCGATCGTCTCGCGCGCCGTCTCGCCGGACGCGGGGTGGCGCTGGCGCTGTCGGGCGGGGGCGCGCGCTGCTGCGCCCACATGGGCGTGGTGCGGGCGATGCGCGAGCGCGGCATCCCCATCGATCTGGTCGCCGGCACGAGCGCCGGTGCGATGACTGGCTACCTGGCCGCGGCCGGCGTGAGCCACGAGGAGATGAACCGCTCGGCGCTACGCTTCCACCGCGCGCGCCCGTTCAAGGGCTACACGCTACCGGTGTTCTCGCTGCTGCGCGGCGAACGGCTCAGTGACGCGCTGCAGCAGCAGTGCGGCGATATCCGGTTGGAGGACCTGTGGCTTCCGCTGGTGGTGGTGTCGAGCAACCTGACGCGCCGGTCGGTGCAACTGCACACCCGCGGGCCGGTCTGGGAAGCGCTGCGCGCGAGTTGCTCGCTGCCGGGGCTGGTCGAGCCGGTGATCCACGACGGGCAACTGCTGGTCGATGGCGGCCTGATCGACAACCTGCCGGTGGGCGTGGCACGCGAGCGGCTGCCCGGTCGCGTGATCGCGGTGGATGTGACGGCCGACCTCGACGTGCGCACCACGGCCACCGCCTATCCCTCTCCGTGGTTCGAATTCGCCGCCCGCCTGATCGGGAAGCGCGCTCAGGCGCGCAAGGCACCGCCCGGCATGTTCGAGGTGATGATGCACAGCATGCTGCTGGCCAGTCTGGCGCATACCCAGCGCATGCGGCTCGAGGCCGATCTATGTCTGCGACCCGACCTGGCGCAGTTCGGCCTGCTGGCGCTCGGGCGCTATGCCGAGATCATCGACGCGGGCTATCGCTGCGCGCAGAAGCATCTGGCGGCGCTCGCCGCGACGCCTTGACGGATGCGCGCGAGTGAACGGGCGGCCCGCTCGCGACTCGAGCGCTGGTGCCAGGTCTGTGCCACTCAATACCGGTCGTAGCGGTTCGGAATGCCGTCGCCATCGTGATCGTGGCGGCGGTTGTCGAAGCGGTCGCGCCCGTTCGGGATGCCGTCGCCATCGCGGTCCCAGACAGGGTTGAACAACCGGTCGCGGCGATTGGGAACACCGTCGCCATCACGGTCCCAGGCGGTGGGGCGCGAATAGCCGTACGCGTAGCGGTCGTATTGCCCCGGGTGGCGGTACGGTACCGGCTGAACGATCACCGGAGCGGGCCGCACGGCGGCGGGCAGCAGTATCGGCGCCGGCAGCACGGGCACCGGCACGCCGATCGAGATCGACCAGTTGACGCGGCTTTCGTGTGCCTGTGCGGCGCCGACACCGAGCGTCCCGGTCACCGCCAGCACGGTGCCGACGAACA
>DASURM010000333.1:0-7086 GCA_036280035.1 Burkholderiaceae bacterium
AGAAGGTGATGCCGTCGCCATAGGGCAGGCAACGGCCGCGCAGCACGGTCGCCCCGGCGGTGATGCGCGTCACCACCTCGTGCACCAAACGCGACTTGCCGACCCCGGCCTCGCCGATCACGGTCACCATGCGGGTACACCCGCCGTCGATCACCTCGCGGTAGTTGCGCGCGATCTCGGCCAGCTCGGCGTCGCGGCCGACCATCTGGGTGTCGCTGCGCCGCAGGTTGCCGTCGAGGCCGTGCGCGCTGACCAGTCGGTACGCGCTCACGCGTTGCGCCTTGCCCTTGAGCTCCAGCGGTTCGACGGTCTCGACCTCGACCGCGTCGCGCACCAGGCGGTAGGTCACGTCGCCCAGGTAGATCTGGTTCTCCGGCGCCGCCTGCTCCAGCCGGGCGGCCACGTTGACGGCATCGCCGGTGGCGAGTTTCTGATCGGCACCCGGGTCGTCGTTGGCCACCACCTCGCCGGTGTTGACGCCGGTGCGGTTGGCCAGCGACACGCCATACCGTGCCTGCAGATCGAGGTTGACGCGCGCCAGCGCGTCTTGCATGCCCAGCGCCGCGCGCACCGCGCGCAGCGCATCGTCCTCGTGGGCGCGCGGCAGGCCGAACACCGCCATGATCGCATCGCCGATGTATTTCTCGATCTTGCCGCCGTGCCGTGCGATCTCGGCGGCCATGGCCTGGAAGTAGCGTTCCTTGACCTCGTGCAGCGCTTCGGCGTCGAGCGTCTCGCCCAGCGCGGTAGAACCCTTCAGGTCGCTGAAGACGATGGTCACCGTCTTGCGCACCTCATGCACCGGCAGCGGCGCGGCGGCCGCCGCCAGCGGAGTACCGCAGTAGCCGCACAATCTGAACTTCGGCGGGTTCTCCTCGCCGCAACCGGGGCATCGAATCATCGGTCCGTGAGTCTAGAGTACAGCCGGCCGCCGTCGCCGAGGCGCGTTATCACATCCCGGCGAAGCGGGGTACGGGGTCGGAAAGGGTCGCGTCGCCGCTTTGCGGCCGCTACGATCCGCCTGTGACCACTGGCCTGTTCGCGTACCTGTCCGACCTGATCGACCTGGCCGTAGCCGTCGCGCGCGGCGCGCTGGCCACGCCCGAAGGAACCTTCGCGCTGATTCTCGGGACCGTGGCTGCGGTGCTGCAAGGGTCCAGCACCTTGGTCAAGACGATGATCCCGCTGCGGGTCCTCGCCCTCGCCAGCAACGTCTGCTTCGTGGCCTACGGCGCATTGTTGCCGTCGTTTCTGGTGCTGCTGCTGCACACGCTGCTGATTCCGATCAACCTTTACCGGCTGATCGAAATGTTCCGGCTCACCCAGCGCGTCAAGGCAGTCACCGGTTCGCAGGACACATCGGGCCTGTGGCTGCGGCCCTACATGAAGCGGCGCAAGCTGAAGGCCGGCACGGTGCTGTTTCACAAGGGCGACCTCGCGCGAGAGCTCTACATGCTGACTCAGGGCCGCATCGAGCTGGTGGAGATTGGCACTGAACTGCCCGCGGGCCGCGTCTTCGGAGAGATCGCGTTCTTTGCGCCCGACCGGCGGCGCACGATGACCGCCCGCTGCACCGAGAACAGCGAGGTGCTGGCGATCAACGAAAGCACGGTCAACCAGCTCTACTACCAGAACCCGGCTTTTGGCTTCCAGATGATCAGCCTGGTGGCCGACCGGCTGGGTGCCGACATCCGGCGACTTGAGACCTCGCTCGAGGCGCAACGTTCGGCAAGGGCCGCTGTGACGCCCACCGTGCCGATCCGGTCGGCATGAGCCTCCACCCGCCGGCCGCTCCGCAGCGGGTTCGCAGCTCAGTGCGACGCGCGGAGGGCACCGCATGAGCACGGTCGCTGCCCTGGCGCCTGCGACCGAGGCCGCCTACGTGCTGTGCGAGGAGTGCGATGCGGCCTATCCCGCGCAGCGCGTGCGCCGCGACGACCTGCTGCGCTGCCGGCGTTGCGGCGCCGTGCTGGCGCGCGGGCACGGCCTGCCGCTGGATGGCCAGCTCGCGCTCACGCTGGGCGCGCTGGCGGTGTTCGCGATCGGCAGCCTGTCGCCGATCGTCACGCTCGAGCTGAGCGGTATCCACACAGAGGCGACGCTGCTGGAGGCGACGCGGCTGACCTGGAACTCGGGCGCGCACCTGGTGGCCGCGATCAGCATCGCCACCGCGTTCGTGTTCCCGCTGCTGGTGATCGCGCTGAGGCTGTGGGTGCTGGTGCCGCTGGTGCTGCGCCGGCCAGTGGCGCTGCTGGCCCCGGTGATGCGTCTGCTGCGCTGGGTGCTGCGCTGGAGCATGGTCGAGGTGTTCATGCTCGGCGTGCTGATCGCGGTGGTGCGCTCGGCCGGCGTCACGCACGTCGTGCTCGGGGCCGGCATCTTCGCCTACATGGCGCTGACGGTGCTGCTGACGGCGATCCACGCCGCCGGGCTGCAGGCCCTGTGGGCGCAGGCCGTGCCGCGGCGGCGCTTGCCCGCGCGGGCGGCCACGGCGCGACGCGCCAGGGGCGCACGATGAGCCAGCCGTCGTTCCCGGTCGCCGCCGACCTCGGCGTCATCGGCTGCGAGGTGTGCGCGTTGGTGCTGCACGCGCCGCACGGCGGCCAGGGCCCCTGGCGCTGCCCGCGTTGCGGCCACGCGCTGCACCGGCGCAAGCCCGAGAGCGTGCAGCGCACGCTGGCCTGGGTGGCGACCGCGGTCCTGCTCTACCTGCCGGCCAACCTGCTGCCGGTGATGACCACCGCCAGCGTGCTCGGCCGCGACAGCCACACCATCGTCGGCGGCATCCTCGAGCTGTGGCACACCGGCTCGCGCGAGTTGGCGATCATCGTGTTCATCGCCAGCATCGCGGTGCCGCTGCTGAAGATCGCGGCACTGACGCTGCTGGGCTTCAGCGCGCAGCGGCGCTCGCGCTGGCGCCAGCGCGACCGCGCCGCGCTGTATCGCCTGGTCGAGACGGTGGGACACTGGTCGATGCTCGACGTCTTCGTCGTGGTGCTGCTGGTGGGCATGGTGCACTTCGGCGTGATCGCCAGCGTGCAGCCGGAGACCGGTCTGCTGGCGTTCGGCGCGGTGGTGGTGGCGACCATGCTGGCGTCGGCCAGTTTCGATCCGCGCCTGATCTGGCCGCAGGACGATCGCCGTGGCTGAGGCCGCTCCGCCGCCGCTGCCGGAGCCGGTGCTCGCGCGGCAGAACCGCCTGCACTTGTCGCTGGTGTGGATCGTGCCGCTGGTCGCCCTGGTGGTCGGCGTGGTGCTGGTCGTGCGTTCGCTGCTCGAGGCCGGGCCCGAGATCACCATCGAGTTCCGCAGCGGCGAAGGCATCGAGGCCGGACGCACCGAGGTGCGCTACAAGGAGGTGGTGGTCGGCCGGGTGAAGAACGTCTCGCTCGGGTCGCGCCACGACCGCGTGCTCGTCACCGCCACGCTCGAGCGCAGCGTGCGCTCGATCGCCGTCGACGACACGCGCTTCTGGGTGGTGCGCCCGCGCATCGGCACCGCCGGCGTCAGCGGCCTGGGCACCTTGCTGTCGGGCGCCTACATCGCCGTCGACGCCGGTGCCTCCGGCGAGACGCGCTACGCCTTCGTCGGGCTCGACCAGCCGCCGCTGGTGCTGCGCGGCGAGCCCGGCCGCAGCTTCGTGCTGCAGGCCGACGACCTGGGGTCGCTCGACGTCGGCTCGCCGGTGTACCACCGGCGCGTTCGCGTCGGCCGCGTAGTCGGCTACACGCTGGCGGCCAGCGGCCGCGCGCTCGACATCCAGGTGTTCATCGAGTCGCCGTTCGAGAACCTGGTGACGCAGGACACGCGCTTCTGGCACGCCAGCGGCGTCGAGCTGCAGCTCAACGCCGGCGGCTTGACGCTGAACACGCAGTCGCTGGCGTCGGTGGTGGCCGGCGGCGTCGCCTTCGCGACGCCGCCCGACGACGCGCCGCGAGCGGCCGCCGCGAGCGGCCAGCGCTTCAAGCTGTTCGAGCAGCAGCGCCAGGCGCTGGCGCCCGACGACGGCGAGCCGGTGCGCGTGCGCATGGTGTTCAAGCAGTCGCTGCGCGGCCTGGTCGACGGCGCGTCGATCGAGCTGCAGGGCATCGAGTTCGGTACCGTGCGCAGCGTGTCGCTGCAGCCCAGCGCGGCGTTGCAGGCGCTGCCGGTGGAGGTGCTGGCCGACGTCTACCCGCAACGCTTGGGCGCCGTGCGCGCCCGCTTCGCCGCGCAGGACGCGGCCGGCAGCGACCGGGCGCTGCTGAAGCGGTTGGTCGATGCCGGGCTGCGTGCGCAGGCGCGCACCGGCAACTTGCTGACCGGGCGCCTCTACATCGCCCTGGAGTTCGTGCCCAAGCCCGCGCCGGCGGTGTTCGACGTCAGTGCCGCGGTGCCGACGCTGCCGACCGTGCCCGGCGCCTTCGCCGACATCCAGCCGCAGTTGGCCGCGATCGTGGCGCGGCTGTCGCGCGTGCGCTTCGACGAGATCGGCTCCGACCTGCAGGAGGCTCTGAAGGCGGTGAACCAAGCGACGGCGGCGCTGCAGACGACGCTGGCCAGCGCCGATTCGACGATCAAGCAACTCACGCCAGAGGCGCAGGCCGCGCTCACCGACATGCGGCAGGCGCTGGCCAGCGCGAACCAGACGCTGGCCAGCGCGCAGGCGACGCTGCGCAACGCCGATGCCAACATCACCGATGCGCAGTCGCCGCTGCAGCGCAACGCCAACCAGGCGCTGGCCGAGCTGCAGCGCGCCGCGCAGGCGCTGCGCGTGCTGGCCGACTACCTGCAGCGCCATCCCGAGACGATCCTGCGCGGCAAGCCCGACGAGCCGCTGCCTGCCGGGGCCGACAAGCGATGAAGCCGCGCGCCGCCTGGCACGCCGCCGTGCTGCCGCTCGTGATCGTGCTTGCCGGTTGCAGCACGGCCAGCCCGCCCACGCACTACCACAGCCTGGTGGCCGCGCTGCCGCCCGGCGGGCCCGGCACCAAGGCGTTGCCGGCGCCGATCCTGCGCGTGCAGGTGCTGCCGGTGCAGGTGCCGGCGCAGGTCGACGTGCCGCAGCTCGTCGTGCGCAGCGCCGACGACTCGCTGGCGGTGCTCGAGTACGAGCGCTGGATCGCGCCGCTCGGCGACGAGATTCGCGACGCCGTCGCGCTGCGCATCGACCAGATGCTGGCGCAGGCCAGCCCGACCGGGGCCAGCGACCGCACCTGGCGCGTGCGCATCGACGTGCAGCGCTTCGATTCGATGCTCGCGCGCGCCGCCAGCATGCAGGTGCAGTGGTCGCTGCGGGCGACCGGCGGCGGCCCCTCGCTGCGCTGCCAGGCCAGCTACGAGCAGCCGGTGGGCCCGGGTGTCGGTGCGCTCGCCGCCGGCCATCGCGCGCTGGTCGAGCGGCTCGGCGACGTGATCGGGCGGGCCCTCGAAACCGCGGCGGCCGGCGGCACTCCGTCTTGCGGCTGACGCCGCCGAGCGCCCGACGGCCGTCAGCGCTGCGCCGGCAGCGCAGCCAGGCGCTGCTGCAGCAGGTCGGCCGCCGCAGTGCGGCCCGCCGCGCGCTGCACCTCGATCGCCCGCTGGTAGAACTCGCGTGCGGCCGCGCTGTTGCCGCGCGTCGCCTCGTTCTCGGCGGCAGCGGTCAGGTCGAGCGCGATGCGGTCGCTCGAGCCGAGCCGGCGGTCGATCGCCAGGGCCTGGGCCAGTGCGCTGGCGGCGGCATCGCCCTGGCCGAGCGCGCGCTGCGCCTGCCCGCTCAGTCGCCACGCGTTGGCGCGTTCTGCGCTGCCGTCGTCGGAGCGGGCGACCGCCTGCGTCGCCCACTGCAACGCGCCGCGCGCATCGCCGCGCTGCAGCGCCACGTGGGCACGCAGGTTGCCGAGCGTGGCATCGAGCGCGCACGGTGCCGTGCAGGCGGCCTGCGCGCGCGCGGCCCATTGCAATGCGGCGTCGCTGTCCGGCGTATCGAGGTACAGCAGCGCCTTGCGCGTCGCCGCGCGCGCCAGCAGCGCATCGCCATAGCGCTGCGGCGCGGCAACGATGCGATCGACCCGCGCCTGCGCCCCGGCGAGGTCGCCGGTGCTGCCTTGCACGAGCGCCAGGTTGAGCAGCATCGCACCGGCGAGGTCGAAATCCTCCACCGACTCCGCCGCCGCCAGCGCGCGCTCGTACAGCGCGCGCGCCTGCGCGGCGTCGCCGCGCGCCCAGGCGCGCGCGCCGGCCTGCGCCAGCGTGCCGGCGCTGTGCTGCGCCGGGTTCTGCGGCGGCGGCGCGCTGCCGCAGCCGGCCAGCAGCAGCGCCAGCGTGGCGCCGATGCGCAGCGCCTCAGCGCGGCGTCGGTGCGTGCAGCGCCGCGGCGTCATGGCTGTCGATCGGCAGCTCGGCCGGCGGCGGCGCCGGCAGCATCGAGCGCAGCGGCCACGACTCGCGCAGGCCCTGCACCGTGTCGCGCGAGTCGTCGATCAGCGGCGCTGCGCTGCGCATCAGCTCGGGCACGCCCTTGGCGGCGGCCGCCGAGATGGTGCGCGCGTCGCGCAGCACCGCCTCCAGGTGGACCAGCGCCTCGTCGGTCTTGTTCAGCATGCCGGGCAGCCGCGAATTGACGGCCGCCAGGCCCTGGTCGGCCTGGCCGATGGCGTGGCCCAGGCGCACGATCGAGCGGTTGGCCTCGTCCAGCGCGCGCTCGCCCTGCGCGCCCAGGCGGCCGACGCGGCCGCGCAGATCCTGTGTCAGCGCGTGCATCTCGCGCGCGGTGGCGGCCATCTCGCGCGTCAGGGCGTGACCGTTCTCCAGCATGGCGTCGATGTCGGCGCGGCGCGCGCGCGCCGTGCCGGTGAGCTGCTTCACGTCGTCGAGGATCGGTGCCAGCCGCTGGCGCAGGTCTTCGGCGATCTCGGTCAGCGTGCCGCGCTTGCGAAAGCCGACGCGCGGATCGTCGGCGTTCAACGGCTGCGCGGCGCTGCCCGGGCGCAGGTCGATCGCCGCCGGCCGTAGCTGCTCGCGCACGACGTCGGCGCGGGCGTCGCTCTTCAGGTGCGAGAACGGTTCGCTCTCGATCGCCAGCACGACCTTGACGCTGAGGTCGGGCTGCAGGTGCATCGAGGC
>DASURM010000334.1:0-10897 GCA_036280035.1 Burkholderiaceae bacterium
GGGCCGGCGGTGTACGGTGCCGCAGACGGTCAGCGCGGTGGCCTGTTCATCGGCGGTGGCGAGTTGCAGCGTCGCTTCGATTTGCCGTGGGGTTGGGATCTGCGCGCCGGCCTGTTCGCCGGCGGCGGCGGCGGCGCGGCAGCACCGGTGGGCGGCGGCCTGATGCTGCGCGGTGCAGCCACCCTGACGCATGACTTCGGGCCACTGCGTGGGGGCTTGAGCTGGTCGCGCATCACCTTTCCCAGCGGCGACATCGGCAGTTCGCAGATCGGGCTGGTGCTGAGCTGGGAGCGCCCGTTCCGATACTTCGACGCGCAGGCTGCCGGCCAGCCGCAGCCGGTCAGCGGGCCCACGGGCCTCGGCATCCAACGCCTCGCCGGCATCGCGAGCGTCTATCAGTTGCGGGGCGGCGACACGCGGCGCGTCGGGCTCGTCGGCGCGCGCGCCGAGTGGCCCGCGCTGCCCTCGGGCCTCTACACCGGCATCGAGGCGGCGGCAGCGGCTTCCGGCGGTGCCGCGGGCTACATGGAGATTCTCGGCAACGTCGGTTGGCGCTGGACACCGGTGCCCACGCTGCCCGTCTCGCTCGAAGCGCGCGGCGCTCTCGGCCTGGGCGGCGGCGGCGGCATGCCTACCGGCGGGGGAGCCCTCGGCAAGGTCGCCCTCGGCACCAGCGTCGACTTCGGCCGCGGCTGGCGCGGCGGCATCGAGTTCGGCGAAGTGAGAGGCCTCGACTCGTCGTTGCGGGCCCACAGCGGCCAGGTGTGGCTCGCGATGGACCTCGAGCCGCCGCCCGATGCGCCGGCCAGCGGCACGATCAGCCGCAACGAGTGGTCGGCCACGCTGCAGCATCACTCGCGCGCGCAGCGACGCGACGGCACGGTGGGTTCGCTCGACACGGTGGGCCTCAAGCTCGACCGCTACGTCGGGCCGCATGTCTACCTCAGCGGTCAAGCACACAGTGCCTACGCCGGCGGTGCCGGCGCGTATTCGATCGGCCTCATCGGCGCCGGGCTCGCCACCGCACCGGCCAGCTATCGTTTCGGCGTCGAGTTGCTGGTCGGCGCGGCCGGCGGGGGCGGCGTGGCCTCCGGCAACGGCGCGATCGCGCAGTCGATCGCCTGGGCGGGATGGAGCGTGACGCTCGACTCGCAGTTGCGCTTGGGCGTCGGCGGCGTCAAGTCGATCCATGGCGGCGACCTGAAGAGCCCCGTGCTCGAGCTCAGCTGGACGCGCGCGCTCGGCCTGGGCGGCCGCTGAAGCCCTTCATCGCCGCTTCGCCTATTGCCGGCTTAGCCAGAGGCAATTCGCAAACGCCGTCACCGACTCCAGGTATCGACCAGCGCGTTCTGTCGCTGCTCATTCACCCACAGGAGTCATCCGATGAAGACCGTTGGTCAGAAACTCGACAGCTTCGAAGTCGTCGGCGTCAAGCCGGGCTTCAACCATCACGAAGAAGACGGCGTCTCGGCCTTCGAGACGATCACCGAGAAGAGCTTCGCGGGCAAGTGGAAGGTCATCTACTTCTGGCCCAAGGACTTCACCTTCGTCTGCCCCACCGAGATCGTCGGCTTCGACAAGCTGGCGCGTCATTTCGAAGAGCGCGATGCCGTGCTGCTCGGCGGCTCGACCGACAACGAGTTCTCCAAGCTCGGCTGGCGCCGCGACCACAAGGACCTGAACAAGCTCGGCCACTGGAGCTTCGCCGACGTCAAGGGCTCGCTGGTCGACCAGCTCGGCGTGCGCGATGCGCAGGCGGGCGTGGCTTTGCGCGCCACCTTCGTCGTCGACCCCGACAACGTGATCCAGCACGTGTCGGTCAACAACCTCAACGTCGGCCGCAACCCCGACGAGGTGCTGCGCGTTCTCGACGGCCTGCAGACCGACGAGCTGTGCCCGTGCAACCGCACGGTCGGCGGCGCGACGCTGTGACGAGGGAGCCGAGATGGACTTCCTGACCCCGATCCTGCAGCGGCTGCCCGACACCGCCAAGGACATCCGGCTCAACCTCGATTCGGTGCTCGCGCGTTCCAGCCTCGCGCCCGAAGACGCGCTCGGCGTGGCGATCGCCGCAGCGTTCGCCGCGCGCAGCGCCGAGCTGGTGCAGGCGTTCAAGTCGGCGGCGCCGGCGGCCGAGGCCAATGCGGCCCTGACCGCCGCCGCGCTGATGGGCATGAACAACGTCTGGTATCCGTTCGTCGAGATGGCGGGCGACGACGAGCTGAAGACGCTGCGTCCCGAGCTGCGCATGAACGCCTACGCCACCCACGGCGGCGTGGCGCGCGTCAAGTTCGAGGCCTACGCGCTGGCGGCATCGATCGTCGGCAAGTGCCACTTCTGCATCCGGTCGCACTATGACCTGTTGAAGAAGGAAGGCTGGACGACGCAGCAGTTGCGCGACGTCGGCCGCATCGCGGCGGTCGTCAACGGCGCTGCGCAGGTGCTCGCGGCGCAGGACTGAGCAGCCTTTCAACCCCCCAAAGGCCGACACGGCAACGTGTCGGCCTTTTCGCTTCGGAGCCTATCTCAGGTCACCGGCCAGGCTGGCCAGCGTCTCCGGCGCGATCGACACGTGCGCGGGATAGTTCGCGTGGTCGCAGCCCAGCCGCACTGCGGCGCCGGCGCGCACCGCCGCGCGTGCGGCGGGCGGCAGCTCGAAGCGGACGAAGTGCACCGACGAGGTCTTCTCGTCGTTCTCGCGCTCGAGATCCTCGTCGGCGATCGCGTACACGCGCGCGTGGCCTTCGACCTCGACGAACAGCCGGTCTTCGACGCCGATCAGCCGCGCCAGCTCGCGCTTGCGCTCGTTGGGATCGGGGTACTCGATCAGCATCGTGGCCTTCCAGTTGCTGCCGTCGGGCACCAGCGGGGCGTAGGTCTCGAGCTCGTGCGCGATAGCGGCCTCCTCGAAGATCTTCTCGATGCGCAGCATCTCCTGGATCTGGTAGCGGATGGTCTTCTCGTCCTCGAACTGCACCGTGATGTGTTCGCCCAGCGCCACGCTGCGCAGCCGGCGGTGCGGAATGACCTGCGCCTTGATCTGCTGGCGCGCCTTCGAGTAGGCCTCGAGCGTCATCAGGCTCGCGGCGGTGATCGGGGTCGTCATGGTTCTCACTCCAGTCCGTAGGCATGGCGCAGCAGGCTCAGCGGGTGCCACGGCACCTTGGCCGGCGTGCCCGCCTGCGCCATGCCCTGGGCGATGTGGTGGCCGGCCATCGCGCAGTCGCTGCTGATGAAGTCGGGCTCGCTGCCGGCCATCGCCTTGAACACCGGGCGGCCGATCTTCATCGCCACCGGATGGGTCGGCGTCTTTACGCCGTAGGTGCCGGCATGGCCCGAGCACCGCTCGACGGTGTTGAGCTGCACGTTCACGCTCTGGCCGATCAGCTTGAACATCTCTTCGGTCTTGCGGCCGACGTTCTGCACGCGACCGTGGCAGGGGACGTGATAGCTGACCTTGCCGAGGTCGCGCTTGAAGTCGTTGCGCAGCAGGCCGTCCTTGTGGCGCGCGACGAGGTACTCGAACGGATCCCACATCGCATCCTTGACGAGCTGCACGTCGGGCTCGTCGGGGAACATCAGCGGCAGCTCCTGCTTGTACATCAGCGTGCAACTCGGCACCGCGGTCACGATGGCATAGCCCTCCTTCGCATAGCGCGCGAGCACCGGGATGTTGGCGTTCTTGTGCCGCTCCACCGCGCGCAGGTCGCCGAGCTCGAACTTCGGCATGCCGCAGCACGACTCCCTGCCGACGATCGCGTACGGGATCGCGTTGTGCTCGAGCACCTTCAGCAGATCGTGCCCGATACCTGGCTCGTTGTAGTTGACATAGCAGGTGGCGAAGATGGCCACCTTGCCCGGGGTGCGCTCGCCGTTCCTGACCTCGGAGGATGTGCCCTTCTTGCGTGCGCTCCAGCGGAAGCGCCGTGCCGCCAGCTCGGGCATCCACGCGTCGGGGTGCACGCCGAGCACCTTGTCCATCTGCTTGCGCGCGAACCTGGTCTTGTTCAGCGCGTTGACCGTCTGCACCACGATCGGGATGCCGGAGAAGCTGCCGTGCACGTCGGTGGACGCGAGGAAGCGCTCGCCCGCCTTGACCCGGCCCTGGTTGAACTTGATCGCCTTGGCGCGCAGCATCACGTGCGGGAAGTCGACGTTCCACTGCTGCGGTGGCACGTACGGGCACTTGGTCATGTAGCACAGGTCGCACAGGTAGCACTGGTCGACCACGCTCCAGTAGGCCTCCTTCCTGACGCCGTGCACCTCGCCGTCGTCGGTGGCGTCGACCAGATCGAACAGCGTCGGGAAACTCTGGCACAGGCTGACGCAGCGACGGCAGCCGTGGCAGATGTCGAACACCCGCTCCATCTCCACGAGGCAGGCCGCCTCGTCGTTGAACTCGGGGCTCTTCCAGTCAAGCGCGTGGCGCGTGGGCGCCTCGAGGTTGCCTTCGCGGAAGCTCATGCGTTTTCTCGCCATCAAAGAACAAGGGGCCACTGGAGCCCCTTGTTCACCGGTGTCTTCGCGGTGGTTTCAGTCGACCAGCTGGTCCAGCGCCTTCTGGTAGCGATTGGCGTGCGAGCGTTCGGCCTTTGCCAGCGTCTCGAACCAGTCGGCGATCTCGTCGAAGCCTTCCTGGCGCGCCGTCTTGGCCATGCCCGGGTACATGTCGGTGTACTCGTGGGTTTCGCCTGCCACCGCGGCCTTGAGGTTGGCGCGCGTCGGGCCGATCGGCAGCCCGGTGGCCGGGTCGCCCACCTGCTCGAGGAACTCGAGGTGGCCGTGCGCGTGCCCGGTTTCGCCTTCGGCGGTGGACCGGAACAGCGCCGCGACGTCGTTCTGGCCCTCGACGTCGGCCTTGGTGGCGAAGTACAGGTAACGCCGATTGGCTTGCGACTCGCCGGAAAAGGCGTCCTTCAGGTTCTGCTCGGTCTTCGAGCCTTTCAGTGCTGCCATGTCACGCTCCTGTTGAAGGGATATCGGGCCGGCGCTGCTGGCCGGAGCTGCGTACCCTAACAAACCGCCATGCCGCAGGCCAATACAAAGCCTCAATGCGCCGCATGGAAAAAAGCAATTCTCGGCCGGGCTGGCGCTGCCTGATTGAGCGTGATCAACGCAGGCCGAGCAGGCGCAGCGCCAGCTCGTGCAGGCGGCAAGACGGGTCGGCCAGGTCGTGCAGCACGGTGAAGTGGTCGCGCCCGACCACCGTCTCGCACACGGGCACGCTGGTCGGGCCCCACTGGTCGCGAATCAGCTGGTTCTGGCGCAGGAATTCATCGCTCTCGACGAGCCCCGCCACCGTGTACAGCGTACCGCGCGGCCGCGGAAAGAACGCCGGGCTCAGTCGTTTGACCGCGGCCGGAGTTAATTGCAGATCGGCCTGCAGAAAAGGCGCGTGGCGCAGCGGCTCCAAGTCGTAGAGGCCGGAGATCGACAGCGCACCGGACACCAGCCGGGCGGGCAGGTCGTCTCCCACGTCCTTCCAGCGGCAGCACAACAGCATCGCCGCCAGATGACCGCCCGCCGAATGGCCCGCCACCGCGATGCGGTCGGGGTCGCCCGAATGCACGCCCGGGTTGCGCCACGCCCACGCCAGCGCACGCGTCATCTGCAGCGCGATGGTCTCGATCGTCACCGAAGGGCACAGCGCGTAGTTGGGGATGATCACCGTCGCGCCGGACTCGACGAACGCGGGCGCGAGGAACGAATGATCGGCCTTGTCGAGCGAGCGCCAATAGCCGCCGTGGATGAACACCAGTACCGGTGAACCTGGCTGCGCGGCCGGGAACACGTCGAGCGTCTCGCCGGGCTCGTCGCCATAGCGCACGTCGAGCGCGCCCTTCAGGCGCTCGCGCGCCAGCCTCGACGACTCGGCCCAGCGCTCGAAGATCTGCGCGTGCTCCGGTACGCGGGCGCGGATGTTGTACTGTGCTTCGAGCCATGCGGGATCGTCGAGTGGCATGCGGTTCCTCCAGGCCCTGAGCCGGACCTTCCGGCGGGGGCGCACAGGTTAACCGACGGCCGCCTCACGGCCCAGCGGCAGGTTCGATGCTGATAGAATCGCGCCCTCTTTCGGGGACGTAGCTCAGCTGGGAGAGCGTCGCGTTCGCAATGCGAAGGTCGAGGGTTCGATCCCCTTCGTCTCCACCAATCCCACGCCTACAGATGTCCGGTCTTCAGAGGAGGAACGAGGCATGAGCGAAGCCGTGCCGCCCGAGATCGTGACGCCCCAGGACTTCCAACGCATCGCCGGCGAACTCGAGCGCACGCTGAAGCTGCGTTCGCTGCCGTTCGCGATGAAGCTGTGCGAGACGGTCGAGCAGATGCACGCAGTGCCGCGTATCCGCCGCCCGCAGGGGATCCACACGCTCGATCAACTGGTCGCGCAGGCCGCGAGGCTCGGCTGGACCGTGGGCGTCACCGCCGACGACCTGGTTGGCGACCAATGCCGCGCCGTGGTGGGGCTCGGCGGGCAGGACGCAGCCTGGTATGAGGCAAAGGACATGGTCGGCGTCTGGTACGCCACGCCGCAAGATGCGGTGCGGCACCAGGAGGCGATGCACGTCGTACCGGCCGGCACTCACCGCGCGCTCGTGATCGGTCCGTTGTCGAAATGGGGCCGCCTCGACGACGCGCCGTCCACCGCGCTGGATCAGCCAGACATCGCGCTCTTCTATGCCACGCCGGGAGCGATGATGTATTTCATCAACGGGCTGCAGTGGCTGGGCTACAAGCGCTTCGACTGGTCGGTGGTCGGCGAATCCGCTTGCGCCGACTCATGGGGGCGGGCCTTGAAGACGCGCGAGCCGAGCCTGTCGATTCCCTGCTTTGCCGAGCGCCGGTACGGCGGCGTCGAGGACGACGAGATGCTGATGGCACTGCCGGTGGCTTACATCGCCAAGGCGCTCGCCGGCATGCAGGCGCTGTCGAAGAACGGCTTGCGCTACCCGTTCGCCCAGTACGGGATCCAGCAGGACGTACGCGCCGGCATGGCCGTAAGCTACTCGAACATCGGCGCAGCAGGCAAGCCGGCGCGCTGAGCGCGCCGGCCCGCGATCGGCGCGTCACCGCCCATCGTCGTCCAGGTGCGGCGGCGACGCGCCTTCGGCCGGCGCACCGGTCTCCGGATCGATCCACTTGCCGATGCCGATCTCGTCCTCGGCCTCGTCGAGCGACTCGCCAGGCTCGGGCGCAAGGTCGTCGAGGCGATCGCGGTCGACGCGCGCCTGTTCGAACGACGCGAACGGGCCGAACTCGCGCGAGCCGTCGCGCGTGCTCCAGTAGTAGCCATCGGGCCGCTGGCAAATGGGGCCGAGGTCGCCGTCGAGGCTCTCCTCGATCACCTTGGCGGCGCCGCGGGGTTTGCGCAGGTTGTTCGATCGTTGACTCATGAAGTTCAGCGCGGGGGCTGGTCGCAACCCCCTAATCCGAGTAGGCAGCGTAATACCGATGGCCCGCCAATTGAAGCACCCACGCCGGGCGGCAGTTTCGCTGTTAGACTGTACGTTTATACAGGTAACCACACCGCCCCTTCGATTGCCACGGCCGTCCGTCGGGTAAGCCGCGGGCCGCAGAATCGAGCAGACGCTTTGAACATCGGCGCCGAGACCGTACCCTTCCCGAGAGACACCCCCATGCCCCGTTTCGCCCCGGCCACTGTCACCGCGCTGCGCCTCGCAGCGCGCCGCGACTGGGCCGCGCGGCTGCCGTTCCCGATCGAACTCGGCCCCTACCGCCTGGATATCGAGCTGCGCCCCAGCGCGACGATGCTCGATCGCCGTCGCCTGTCGTGCGTGAACTTGGAGGCGCACCGCATCGAACTACGGCAGGATCTCAGCGGCCTGCGCCTGCTCGACGCGCTGCTCGACAGCCTGATTCGCCTGTGCCACGCCAGCCGCGGCTGTCAGCAAGGCTGCGTCGAGGAGGCCTACACGCACAGCTTTGCCACCGGGCTGGTGGAGTTCGCGCAGCGCAACCCGCGCGCCTGGCTGTGGTTCAACCTGCTGCTGAGCGAGCACCTGCCGGGCGACTTGCGCTACGACCGCGTCGTGCGCCGCTGCCTGCGGCGTGCGCCGTCGACACCGAAGCGCATCCTGGTGCGCGGCCATCCGGTGACGGTGCGTCTGATTTCCAGGTCGGAAACCGGCAACGCCTTCGGCTGGTACGACCAGGGGCGCCACGAAGTGCAGCTATATCAGGGGCTCGACGGCCGCAACCTGCCGGTGGTGGCGGTGCATGAGATCACGCACGCGGTGCACCACTTGTACAGTCTCGAGGATCGCGACCAGCATCGCAACTTCGTGCGCGCCCAGCGGCAAGGTTGGCTCGGCATCATGCGGCACAACCCCAGCGCTTGGCGCTGGCTGGCTTGGACGATGAGCGAGCCGCGCGCCGAGCAGCTTTCGCTGTTGTGATCGGCCGCCCGCAGCGGCCCCGAACTCGCTCGGCCCCGGCGTAGTTCGAGCGCGTCAGCCGCGGCGGCAGGATCGCGCCGCCTCGGCAATTGCTCAGACCGCCATCGCCTTCACTCGTGTGAGTAGCGCCTGCGCCTCGTCGCCTACGGCCTGATCCAACATCGGGTACATCATCTGCTCTTCCTTCTGGTTGTGCGGCACCAGGATCTCGAGCAGCGCATGAGCCGCTCGCCGGTAGCCGGCACCGTCGCGGGCCGCGATGGCAGCCTGCATCTGCTCCAGGATCGGCTGCATCTGCTCGTGCTCCATGCGCATCTGCACGCTCGGGCCCGCCTGCACCATGCCGGTTCGCTGCTCGAACGCGGGGAACAGCACCTCTTCCTCCATCTCGATGTGGCGGCGCAGCCGCCGCAGGAACTCGCCACCCTCGCGCTCCAGGTCCGGCCAGGCGGCGGTTTCCGCCGCGGTGGCGGCGCGTTCCGCAAAGCCGTCGATCAGGACGTGGTCCTGCTGCATGTGGCTGGTGATCGATTCCATGTGTCTCCTCGTGCGCGGCAGCGCGTGCTCAGTTCGGCGGCCTCAGGCGGATGCCTGCACGGGCCGGGCCTTGGCCGACTTCGGCATCATCATCACGGTCGTCGTCGGGCAGGAGCCCGTGTCGCACGGCTCGAAGCGCTTGCGCGTGGCGGCCATCGCCGACCAGCGGCGCACGGCCTTGCCGCTCTCGGCCTGGCCCTGTTGCGCCGCCGTGGGCGGGATCGGCTTGCCCTCGGCCAGCAGCTTCTCCACCCGCCGCAGCCCCAGGTAGGCTGCGCCGTAGGCGCCGTTGAGCTGGCCCAGGCCGTTGGGCGCGACGTGGAAGCTTTCGCCCAGCGCCTGCTCGAGCGCCTTGACCATCGCCTCGTTGCGAGTCATGCCGCCGGTGAGCATGTAGCCGGGTTCGAGTCCCACGCGCCGCATCAACTGGATCGCGCGCCCGCCGAGCGAGATCATCGCGCCCATCATGATGTCCTCTGCCGGGATGCCGTTGGACAGGTGGCTGATGACCTCCGACTCGGCGAACACCGCGCACACGCTGCTGATCGACTTGGGCGCGGTCGCGCGCAGCGCGTAGGGGCCGATGTCCTCGGTGGTGAGGCCGAGGTAGCGCGCGGTCTTCTCGAGAAAGGCGCCGGTGCCGGCGGCGCACTTGTCGTTCAGACGAAAGGCCTTGACGCGGCCTTCGGCGTCGACCTTGATCGCCTTGATGTCCTGGCCGCCGATGTCGAGGATCGTGCGGGTGTCGGGGAACAGATGCACCGCGGCCTGCGCATGGGCGGTCAGCTCGGTGATCTGCGCATGCCGGAACGGCACGGTGTAGCGGCCGTAGCCGGTGGCGCCGACGTAGACCACGTCCTCGCGCTTCAGCTTGGCGTTGGCGAGCAGATCCTCGAACACGGCCTCGGAGGCCTGCGCCAGCTTGAAGCCGGTGCGCCGCACCGCGGTGCCGGCCACCTTGCGCTCGCCGTCGAGCGCGATGGCCTTGGTGTAGGTCGAGCCGATGTCGAGTCCAACCACGTGGATCATGTTGTCTCCTCAGGCAGTTGCTTCGGCCGCAGCGGCGAAGGCGTGGTCGCGGGCGAAAAGCGCCGCGCCGAGCGCGCCGCAGAAGTGCGCGTCGGGGCTGACGTTGATCTTCATGCCGACGGCCTTCTCGATCAGGCTGACGATCGCCACGTTGCGGCTGACGCCGCCGGTGAACGTGACCTCCGAGTGCACACCCACCCGGCGCGCGAGCGCAACGCAGCGGCTGGTGATCGCCTGGTGCACGCCCATCAGCACGTCCTCGGGCAGGATGCCCTTGGACAGGTGGCTGATGATCTCGGACTCGGCGAACACGGTGCAGGTGGTCGTGATGCGCACCGGGTTGCGCGCCTGCAGCGCCAGCGGCCCGAGTTCGGACAACGGCATCTCCAGCGCATACGAGGCCGCACCCAGGAAGCGCCCTGTGCCGGCGGCGCACTTGTCGTTCATCGTGAAGTCGGCCACCTGCCCGTCGGGCTTCACCGCGATCGCCTTGGTGTCCTGGCCGCCGATGTCGATCACCGTGCGGGTGCCGGGAAACAGCGTCACCGCACCGCGCGCGTGACAGCTGATCTCGGTGGTCTGCTCGTGGCCGAAGGTCACGTTGTAGCGGCCGTAGCCGGTGCTGCCGATGCGCACCACCTGCTCCTCGGCCAGCCCGGCATCCTTCAACGCCGCGCGGAAGGCATCCTGCGCGATGGTCACCATGCTGGTTTCCATGTCGAGCAGCGCACGCCCGGCGACCTTGCCTTCTTCGTCGAGGATCAGCGCCTTGGTTTGCGTGGAGCCGACGTCCACCCCTGCGACGTATCTCATGCCTTGCTCCCCTTGGTGGCGGCGATCGCTGCGGGGCGTGCGCCGGCGCCGGGCGCCGCGCCGCCGCGCTGCTGCAGCGATTCGAAGAACGCGTCGACCCGGTT
>DASURM010000335.1:0-2003 GCA_036280035.1 Burkholderiaceae bacterium
CCGGGCTCGAACTCGATACCCGCCGGTCGCGCGCCAGGCGCTCGCCCAGCAGTGGCAACACGATCAGGATGTCGTAGCACGTGACCCCCACGCGCGCCATCTGGCGCACAAAGCTCCCGGCCAGCCGCAACAGCACCGCCAGTGTGCGCAGCGCGATCACCAGCACGGCGCCGCCGACCGTGCGCGCCGAAGCGATGAACGACTCGAGCGGAATGGCCACGAACGCCAGCGCGAACGGCAGGATGAAGCCGAGCACGATCTGACCGATGGTGGGAATGCGCGCGAGCCAGCCGTCGCTGGCCGCCGCGGTGTGCGTCGTCGCGAGCGACTGCATCAACGCCTGCTTGTCGGCGATCAGCATGTCGCGCATCAGCGCCAGCGCGGCCTCGATGCCCGCCAAGGTCAGCAACAGCGTGAAGGCGATCCACAGCATGCGCTTGCGCATCGTGTCGGGCAGCGCATGGATTTTCGGGAACAGGTGCGTGATGCGCAGCGACTCCATCAGGAACAGCCCCATGGTCGCTTCGACGAAGATGATCACCAGCGCGGCGACTTCCGAGGTGCGCAGCGAGGCCGTGAGGTAGTCGCCCGCGCCCACCATCTCCGACATCGGCAGCGCGATCAGCTTGAAGTTGATCAGCGCGCCGCCGGCGGCGACCACCAGCACCAGCGTGGCGACGAAGAACTGCGTCAGCGCCGACACGGTCAGCGCGTGCTCGGCGTGCTCGGTCTTGCTGACGATCTGCTCGAAGCGCGCCATCTGCGCATCGATGGCCGCAGCGCGGTCGCTGAGGCTGGTCATCTTGCGATCGGCCTGCGCCAGGGTCTTGTCCAGCGAGCGCCAGAACGGCATGAAGCCGTCGAGAATCTCGTGACGATCCTCGTAGGCGCGCCGATACTCGGCCAGCGTCTTCTCGTGGATCTGCTGGATCGATCGATTGATCTCCTCGAGCAGGCGGGTCACCAGTTCGTTGCCGCCGGACTTGACGCCGGCCACGGCGCTGACGGCGTCGATCCAATCGGGCGGCGGCGGGGGCACCTCGCCGCACTTCTTGTAGTCCTCTTCAACGCGCGTGATTTCATCGAGCAAGCGGCGTTGCAGCGCCGGGTAGCCCTCGAGGTCGCGCCTGACCAGCGCCGACACGCGCTCGAACTCGCGCGCGATCTGCTGCCCGGCCTCCTCGCGGCCGTGCGCCAACAGCACCTGCCGGTTGCGCTCGCGCAGGTCGCGCGCCGCGCCCAGCAACCAGCGCGAGCCCGATCGCAGCGGCGCCCCAGCCAGCACGCCGACCGCATGCAGCAGCTCGTGCACCGGCTTGCGCGCGGCGTACAGGAACGGCATCGCGATCGCGAACCACACCAGCGCCGACAACGCCGCGTTGCCCGGCACGATCATCCAGAACGATGAGTCCATCACAGACCCCTTCACTGCGGAGAGATGGGCCGCTACGGTACGGTCATTCGCGCGAGCGCCGGCGCCGCATCCGGCACAATTTCGCTGTAACCATGGCCTCGAGCTCGAGTGTCAACGGTTGCAACCGCGCGCCACTTGCATGCGCTCACTTGGCACGAACTTGGAAACGAGTGGCCGCCGATGTGCAACGATGCGCACGAGACCCCAATCGGGAGCACCCCCAATGACCACCATCGCCTTCCTCGGTACCGGCCTCATGGGCGCCGGCTTCATTCAACGTGCGCGCACCAATGGCCTCACCGTGCGCGCCTGGAACCGTAGCGCCGCCAAGGCGCAGGCGCTGGCCGCCGGCGACACCGGTATCACCGCCTGCGCCACCGTCGCCGATGCGGTGCGTGGCGCCGAACGAATCCACCTCTCGCTCGGCGACGACGCCTCAGTCGACGCGGTGCTCGGGCCGCTCGCCGGCGCGCTGCCGCGCAATGCCTGGGTGGTCGACCACACCACCACCGCGCCGCGCCCCACCGCCGAGCGCGTGGCGCGCTGGGACGAGCGTGGCGTGCGCTACGTGCACGCGCCGGTGTTCATG
>DASURM010000336.1:0-3480 GCA_036280035.1 Burkholderiaceae bacterium
GCCCGCTGCAGGAGCTGCCGGTCGACGGCGTACTGACCTTCACGGTCCTGACGCAGGAAACCCAGACGGTGCTGCGGCTGACCTACCGCGTCGCCGGCGCGGCCGACGCCGGCCTGGACAAGCTCGCCCCGCAGGTCGATCGCGTGCTCGGCCAGCAGTTTCAACGGCTGATCCGGTTTGCCGAAACCGGCAAGGCCGACTGATCGGTAAGCGTCAGCACGACCGTGACGGAGTCGCACCCTCGCGGCCGATGCAACTGGCCGCCGACGACACAATGATCGTCACGATGAACGCACTGACGTCGATCGCGCTGTCCGGCCTGCAAGGCGCGCAACTGCGCGTGGGCAGCGCGGGCCACAACATCGCCAACGCGCTGACGCCGGAGTTTCGCCGCCAGGTGGTGCAGCAGCAGGCGATCGAGGGCGGCGGGGTCGCGACGACGATCGCGCGCGCTCCGGTGATCGGCGACGCGCTGGCCGAAGACCTGGTGGCGCTGAAGCTCGGCGCCCATCTGTATCAGGCTAGCCTGCAGGTGCTGCGCACGCACGACCGCATGCTCGGCACGCTGCTCGACGAGACGGCCTAGAGCCCCTCGCGCAGCAGCCGCTCGACAGCGGCCTGCACCGAAACCCCGACCCGCACACCCAGCGCGATCGCGGCCGCGTTGGCGTGCGACACCACGCCGTGCTGCCACGCATCGAGCGCGTCGCCGATGCGCGCGCTGGTGTGCGCCACGGTGGCGCCGGCCCTGCTGCGCGCCTGCAGCATCGCCAGCGATGCGATCCCGGCGGCGTCCTTGCCGACGCCGGCGTCGTTGAAGAACACCAGGCGCAGCGGGATCTCGGCGGCGATCGAGCCTGCGCTGCTGCCGCCGTGCGAGCCCGACACGATGATCGCGCCCTCGTCGCCGGCGGCGAGCTGGCCGATCGAGTCGATCACGATCACGCGGCCGCCCGGGCCGCGCGCGACTTCTTCCTTGCGCATCGCGCGATTGTCGCGCGGGCCGAACGGATCGCGTCGCGCGGCGTGGCCGCGGCGGGCGTGGTGCAATACGCCTCCAACCCGCCGCCCGCCCTTCGCGATGTCGACCCTGTCACGCCCCGTGTCGCTGCTGCTCAACGTGGCGCATGCGCTCGACCACCTGTTTCTGCTGGTGTTCGCCACCGCGGTCGCCACCATCGCCGCAGAGTTCGGCTTCGCGCGCTGGGAGGATCTGATGCCCTACAGCGTGGGCGCGTTCGCGATGTTCGGCCTCGGCTCGCTGCCGGCCGGCCGGCTCGGCGACCTGTGGGGCCGGCGCCAGATGATGCTGGTGTTCTTCTTCGGCATCGGCGCGTCGGCGCTGCTGGTGGCGCTGACCCACGGGCCGTGGACGATCGCGATCGCGCTGACGCTGCTGGGCACCTTCTCGGCGATCTACCACCCGGTGGGCATTCCGATGCTGGTGCAGAACGCGCCGCGCCCCGGCGCGACCATCGGCGTCAACGGCCTGGCGGGCAACCTCGGCGTCGCCGCGGCGGCGATCGTCACCGGCTTTCTGGTCAAGCAGTTCGGCTGGCGCATGGCGTTCGTGGTGCCGGGCGTAGTGTCGATGGCCTGCGGCTTCTTGTTCGCGCGGTTGGCGCCCCGGGAAACCGAACCCCCCGCGCAGCGCACCCGCAAGGCCGCAGTGCCGCTGCCCAACGCGTTGCTGGCGCGCGCGTTCGCGGTGATGACCGCTGCCGGCGCGACCGCGGGCCTGTTGTTCAACCTCACCACCAACGGCAACAGCCAGTTTCTCGCCGAGCGGATGCAGGGCCGCATCGACGACCCGGCCGTGCTCGGCGCGCTGCTGGCCGGCGTATACGCGCTGGCGTCGCTGGCGCAGATCGTGGTGGGCCGCCTGATCGACCGCATGCCGCTGAAGCGGCTGTATCTGGCGATCGCGCTGTCGCAGGTGCCGCTGCTGGCGCTGGCGGCGATCGCGCAGGGCTGGTGGGTGTACGCGGCGTTGGGCGGCGCGATGATGTTGATCTTCGGCGCCATCCCGTTCACCGACGCGATGATCGTGCGCTACGTCGACGACCGCATGCGCTCGCGCGTGGCAGGCATGCGGCTGACGGTGTCGATCGGCATCAGTTCGCTCGCGGTGTGGCTGCTCGGCCCCGCGGTCAAGGCCGCCGGCTTTGGCGCGTTGTTTGCCTCGATGGCCGTCGTGGCGCTGATCACCGCGGCGATCGTCGCCTGGCTGCCGTCGGAGACGCCTCGCGCGCAGCCGGCAACCGCTTGATGCGCGAGGCTACTGGCTCTTCAGGAAGAGGTACAACGCCCGCAGGTCGGTGTCGCTGAGCTTGGACAGCGACTCGAATGGCATCACCCTCACCGCCGTGCCGTCGGCACGCTTGCCGCTGCGCATCATCGCGACGAGCGCCTCGGAGCTAGGGTACTTCGGCAGCACGCTGCCTTCGCCGCGGGCCAGCCGCGGCGCCGGCGGCCAGTCGGGCGGGCCGCCGGGGATCTTGCCGCCCAGCAACTTGTCACCGTGGCAACCCTTGCACATCTCGCCGACGTAGCGGCCGCTCTCGGCCGATTCGCCCTGCGCAACCGCGCGCGTGTTGTTGGGCAGCGCGTGATCGATCTTGGTCGCCGCCTCGGGGATCTGGCCCAGACCGTGCAGCACGCGAACCGGCAGCGGCAGCGCAATCACCGCCGCGCCGCCTGCGGCGGGTGGCAGCGCCTTCACGTAAGTGATCAGCGCGACGAAGTCGATGTCGGTCAAGCGGTTGTAGTCCTCGCTGGGCATGATCAGCACCGGCCGCCCGTCGGGCTTGACACCATGGCGCAGCGTGCGATCCCAGTCCACGGTCTTGTAGGCGGCGACGACGCTGCCCGGGCCAGGGCTGATGTTGGGCCCCTTGATCTTCAGTGACCCGTCGTCGACGAACACGCGGCCGGCGCCGCTGGCGCCGTGGCAGTCGACGCAGCCGCGCGTGGCGTACAGATAGGCGCCACGCGCGAGCGATGTGTCATCAGGCGCCACGGTCACCTGCGCCAGCGGCGGCAGCGCCACGACGCGATCGCGCTTGTGCGCCGACAGCGTCAAGCCGGTAGCGACGAGCCCCGCCACCAACGCAACGACACCCAGCACCGCCCACAGGGCGATGCGCGTCCAGGTCTTCATTCCCCCGTCCCCTCTCGAAAGGCTTTTCCGGCCTGTGCATCCGCGGCCCGGACGCCGGTGTTCCGGCAAGGCGCCGATGCAACTAGCCGGCGGCGCGCGGGCCAGACCGGGTAGATCCTCCACACCGTGCGCACCGCCGAAGCCGCGATGATGCGGTGCCTCGAGCTGTTCTCGGCCTTACCCGACAGCAGCGTCGGATTTCAGGTGCAACAGATGCCCGCTTGCGGAGCGTGGCGCCCTACACCGCCGCGAGCCCGCGCGCAAGATCGGCGCGCAGGTCTTCCACCCCTTCGATGCCGACCGAGAGCCGCACCGCATTC
>DASURM010000337.1:0-10608 GCA_036280035.1 Burkholderiaceae bacterium
CCGATCAGGCGCGGCCGCGGCACTTCGGCTGGCGCGACTGAAGCGCAGCGGGCGGCGGCGTCACCGCGCATCGCGCTGGCGCCGGCGCCGCGCGCACCGGCGCGCGGATGCGGGGCGGGGCACGCGCAGCGGGCGAGGTCAGCGCTGCGACGCTGGCGGCTGCACGGTCGCCACCCAGCGCACCAGCTCCGCGAGCGCCTGGCCGAGCGCCTGCCGCATACCGGCCACTGCGCCGTCGGCGTCGTAGGCGGTGGCCGGCGCCGCGGCGGTGAAGCTGCGTTGCGCGATCGGCACCCGGCTGTGCGGCCCGGTGAGCTGCGCGGTCAGCGCGATGCGCGCCACGCCCGGCGGCGTGGCGGCATCGTGGTACAGCTCGTCGAGGTGCACCCGCAGCACCAGCGTGCCGTCGATGCCCGCGGATGCCGGTGCCACGCGACGGAACGCGCCGCTGCCTTCGAGCTGCTGCATCAGCGCGGCGCCGATCGCGACCGCGGGCGGCTCGGTCCAGCTGCTGTACACGTAGTAGCTGCGCTCGCCGGCGGCGCGGCTGTAGGCGATTTCGCGCAAGCGGTAGAAGCTCGCGGCGCTGACCGGTGCCACCAGCAGCGTGATGTCGCGCGGCGCGGCGGCGGGCGCTGCGCGCGTCGGCGCCGTGCCCTCGTCGAGCACGAAATAGCGTTGCGGCTGGTCGGGTGCGGCGCAGCCGGCGAGCAGCGCGCCGGCGAGAGCGCCGGTGAGAGCGGCCAGCCGCACGAGGGCGACGAGGCCTCTCATCGCTTGCCTTCTCCGGGCCCGAGGCTCGCGCTGCTGGGGCCGAACAGTACCGCTCGCGGATCGTTGAAGTGGCGAGCCGCCACGGCCACGGCATCGCTGGCCGAGCGCAGATCCTGCGCCGTGAGCCGGATCTCCGAATCGCTCAGTTCGAGCAGGCGCTCGGCGCGTTGCGAAAGCTGCAGCAGATCGCCGCGCACCTGGCGCACGGTGGCCGCGGTGTCGCCCACCGCGGCGGCAGCCTGCGCGCCGAGCTGGTCGTAGCGCTCGCTGAGGCGCCGTGCGCCGGCGTCGATGCCGGCCGCCGCCTGGCGCACCGAGTCGCTAGCGCCGCCGAGCGCGGCCAGCGTCTTGTCGAGCCGCGCCATCGTCGCGGCGCCGCCGCGCGTGGCCGTGCGCAGCTGGTCGAGCGTCTCGCCGAGCGCTGCCACGTTCTGGTCGGACAGCGTGTTGTTGATGCGCCGCAGCGTCTCGTCGGCGCGCCGCGCGAGCTGGTTCACGCTGTCGGAGAACTGCTCGAGCTGCGACGAGCCCTCGGCGATCACCGCCGGCTCGCCGTTCTCGGTGGGCTTCAGCGGCGGGCTGTCGTCGGTCAGGTTCTGCAGGCGGATGTTGGCCAGCCCGGTGATGAAGTTGCGGTCGACCACCGCGCGCGTGCTCTGCAGCACCGGGGTGCCGGTGTCGACGCCGAACGTCACCTCCACCGTGCCGGGCCGCTCGGTCGAGAAGCGAAAGCTCTTGACCGAGCCGACGCGGATGCCGCGCATGCGCACGTCGCTTCGCACCTCGAGCCCTTCGAGCGACTGGCGCGCGAAGTAGACCTTGTACGACACGCGCTCGTGCGTGGAGCGCGTGGCCGTCAGCCAGACGATGCTCGCCGCGATGGCTGCCACCAGCGCCAGCACGATGGTGCCGACGAGCGTGTAGCGGGCCTTAGGTTCCATCACGTCCTCCTTGGGGTGCGCGCGCCGCGAAGTATTCCTTCAACCACGGGTCGTCGCTGGCGGCCACGGCGCTCACCGGGCCGTCGGCGATCACCTTGCCGTGCGCCAGCGCGACCGCGCGGTCGATGATCGACAGCAGGGTATCCAGATCGTGCGTCACGAGCAGCACCGTGAGTCCGAGGCTGTCGGCCAGCGCGCGGATCAGGCGGTCGAACGCGCGCGCGCTGATCGGGTCGAGCCCCGAGGTAGGCTCGTCGAGAAACAGCACCTCGGGCTCCAGCGCCAGCGCGCGCGCCAGCGCCACGCGCTTGCGCATGCCGCCCGACAACTGCGCCGGCATGCGGCTGCCGGCGTCGGGCGCCAGCCCCACCAGCGACAGCTTGAAGCCCACCAGCGGCGCGACCAGCGCCTCGCTCAGGCGGGTGTGCTCGCGAAACGGCACCG
The DNA here is from genome assembly GCA_036280035.1 of Burkholderiaceae bacterium. GTDB lineage: Bacteria > Pseudomonadota > Gammaproteobacteria > Burkholderiales > Burkholderiaceae_C > JAEUPI01. The sequence goes on from DASURM010000337.1 coordinate 2,160, forward strand.
CGATGTTCTCGGCCGCGGTCAACGAAGAGAACAACGCGCCGTCCTGGAACAGCATGCCGAAGCGGCGGCGCAGCGAGTTCATCTGCTCTTCGTCGGCGCTGGCGACGTCCTGCCCCAGCAGTTCGATGCGGCCGGCGGTCGGCTGCAACAGGCCGATGGCCTCTTTCAGCAGCACCGACTTGCCGGTGCCGCTGCCGCCGATCAGCGCCACCACCTCGCCGCGGCCGATGCGCAGGCTCACGCCGTCGTGCACCTGGTTGCGCCCGAAGCGGGTGACCAGCGAATCGACCTGCAGCACGGTGTCGGCCATCAGATGTCCAGCGCCTGCAGCACGATGGCGAACGCGGCGTCGATCATGATGACCCACACGATGCTCTGCACCACGGTGGCGGTGGTGTTCTCGCCGACGCTGCGCGCGTCGCGCGACACCGACATGCCCATGCGGCAGGCGATGGTGGCGATGAAGACGGCGAATACCGGCGCCTTGGACAGGCCGATCACCAGCGCGCTGAGGTCCAGCGTGTTGTTCAACCGGCTGACGAACGACGGGATCGAGATGCCGAGCTGCACCGTGCTGATCAGCATGCCGCCGGCGATGCCCGCCACGTCGCCGACGAACACCAGCATCGGCAGGCCCAGCGCCAGCGCGACCAGGCGCGGAATCACCAGCACCTGGATCGGCGACAGCCCGAGCGTGGCGATGGCGTCGATCTCCTCCTGCACCTTCATCGAGCCGATCTGCGCGGTGAAGGCGGCGCCCGAGCGCCCGGCGATGATCACCGCCACCAGGATCGGCGACAGCTCGCGGCATATCGCCAGCCCGACGCCGTCGACCACGAAGATGGTGGCGCCGTAGCGCTGCGCCTGCACGCCGAGCAGGTAGGCGAGCACCACGCCGATCAGGAAGGTCACCAGCACGACGATCGGAATCGCATCGATGGTCGCGCTCTCGAACTGCGACACCGTCTCGCGCAGCCGAAACAGGCGCGGCCGCCTCAGCAGCGCCAGCAGCTCGAGGCTCGTCTGCCCGACGAAGCCGGTGTGCGCGGCGAGATCGCGCAGCATGCGCAGCGTGGCCTTGCCGACGCGCTGCACCGCGTTGGGCGACGCCAGCGGCGCGGCCACCGGTGCGCAGCGCATGCGTTCGTGCACCAGGCGCAGCAGCCGCGCGTGGCTTTCGGCCATGCCGCGGGTGCCGATGGTCGCGGCGGCGAACCCCAGCTCGTCGAGGTGGTGGAACAGCACGAAGCCGGCGGCGGTGTCGAGCTCGCGCAGCCGGCTGCCGTCGAGCACGCACGCGCGCCCCGGGCGCAGCGGCAGCGCGGCCACAGCCGCGGCGATCGCCGCGGCGCGATCGAGGCGCCACGAGCCTTGCAGGTACAGCACGTCGGCGTCGGCTTCGGACGACAGTTGGATCGGAGACGTGCCTGACGGATCCATCGCGTTCGCGCCATTGTCGGACACGCCAGGAGCTTGGTTGCCAGCCCTTCGCACGCCGGGCATCATGCGCCACCCGCGTCCGAGGCGACGAACCGACTCCGCACCGATGCCCATCGACGACACCCACGACCCGGCACTCGCGAGCTGGGTCGAATCGGCCAACGACCCGGCCAGCGACTTTCCGATCCAGAACCTGCCGTTCGGGCGCTTTCGCGAGGCGGGCGACGAGGGTTGGCGCATCGGCGTGGCCATCGGCGACCAGGTGCTCGATGTGCGTGCTGCGGGCCTGGTGCGCAGCCACGACATGACCAAGGTGATGCGGCTCGAGCCCGCGGTACGGCGCGAGCTGCGCCGCGCGCTGTCGCAAGGTCTCGCCAAAGGCAGTGCCGAGCAGTCGCGCTGGCGCGATGCGCTGGTGCCGAGGGCGCAGGTGCGCATGGGGCTGCCGTGCCGCATCGGCGACTACACCGACTTCTACGTTGGCATCCATCACGCCACCGCGGTCGGCCGGCTGTTCAGGCCCGACAACCCGCTGCTGCCGAACTACCGCTGGGTGCCCATCGGCTATCACGGCCGCGCCTCGACGGTCAACGTCAGCGGCCAGCCGTTCGTGCGCCCGAGCGGCCAGATCAAGGGGCCGAACGACGAGCGCCCGCAACTCGCACCGTCGCAGCGGCTCGACATCGAGCTCGAGGTCGGCATCTTCATCGGCCGCGGCAATGCGCAGGGGCAGCCGATCGCGATTGGCGACGCCGAAGACCATGTGTTCGGCCTGACGCTGTTCAACGACTGGAGCGCGCGCGATATCCAGGCCTGGGAGTACCAGCCGCTCGGGCCGTTCCTGTCGAAGAGCTTCGCCAGCACAGTGTCGCCGTGGATCGTGACGCTCGAGGCGCTGGCTCCGTTTCGGCGGCCGTTCGCGCGGCCGGCGGGCGACCCCGAGCCGCTGCCGTACCTCGATTCGCCGCAGCTGCGCGAGGGCGGCGCGTTCGACGTGCAGCTCGAGGTCTGGCTGCAGACCGAGGCGATGCGCAAGGCCGGCCTGGAGGGCGAGTGCATCAGCCGCTCCAACTTCGCCGACGCGGCCTACTGGACGGTGAGCCAGCTGGTCGCGCACCACACGGTCAACGGCTGCGCGCTGGCCAGCGGCGACCTGTTCGGCTCGGGCACGCTGTCGGGGCCGCAGCCGCAGCAGGCGGGCTCGCTGCTCGAACTGACCGAAGGCGGCAAGCGCCCGATCGTGCTCGCCAACGGCGAGCGGCGCACTTTCCTGCTCGATGGCGATAGCGTGCGGCTGGCCGCGCATTGCGAGAAACCGGGCCTGCGCCGCATCGGCTTCGGCGTCTGCGAAGGCACCGTGCTGCCGGCGGGCTCGCCGGCGCCGCCACGCGACGACGGCTGCGAGTAACACCTGCGACGAGCATCGGGGCCGCGTCTCGCGCGTTGACCGAGATCAAGCCGGCCCCGCCATCGTGGTCCAATATCGCCGCCGCTACAGTAGTGGCACCCGAGCGCATGGTGCGCCCGAGTTCTCGGGAGTTGTCGCGATGATTCAACAACGCCTCTTGTGCGGCCTCGGGCTGGCCGCATGCTTTGCCACCCAAGCCCTGGCGCAACAGGTGGTCTATCCCGCCAAAGGACAGACGGCCCAGCAGCAGAAGAGCGACGAATCGGCTTGCTACACCTGGGCCGTGCAGCAGACCGGATTCGATCCCGCCAAGCCGCCGCCCGCCGCGGCAGCGCCCGCGGCGCCCACCACCGCCACTGGCACTGCGCCGGGGGCCGGTGTGCGCGGGGCAGCGCGTGGCGCCGTGGTCGGCGAGATAGTCGCCGACGACGCCAAGAGCGGCGCCGCGGTGGGCGCCGTGGCGGCCCGCGGCCAGAGCCGCAGGCAAAATGCCCAACAGGCGCAGGCCGCGCAACAGCAGCAGGCAGCGGCCACCGGCCAGCAGCAGGCCACGTTCGCCAAGGCGCGCGCGGCGTGCCTCGAAGGGCGCGGCTACACGGTCAAGTGATGTTTCGCAACGACCGCGTCGCGAACGCGGTCGTCTCATTCACCCACTCGGAACCTTCATGAAGAAATCGTTTGCATGCATCGTCGTGGCGCTGTCGGGCGCGTGGTACTCAACCGGCTGGGCGCAGCAGCAGCCGGACGCGAGCGCCGCCGTGGTCGCCGCGTCGGCGCCGGGCAGGGGCACCATCGCCCGCACCGTGGTCATCACCGCGAGCGTCGAGGCGGTCGATGCGGCCAACCGTCACGTCACGCTGAAGGGTCCGCGCGGTAAGGTGGTCGAACTGGCGGTCGACCCGGCGGTGCGCAACCTCGAGCAGGTGAAGGTCGGCGACCGGGTCGCGGTGCGCTACCTGCAGGCCCTGACGCTGACCTTGAAGAAGGACGGCAAGGAACTGCGCGGTTCCGCCGAATCGGCCGACGCGGCGCGCGCGCCCGCCGGCGAGCGCCCCGGCGCCATCGCGGCGCAGCAGGTGGAGGTGACCGCCGACGTGATCGCCGTTCACCCGAAGACGCAGACCGTCACCCTGAAAGGCCCGAAGCAGACGGTGGACCTCAAGGTGCCCGACCGCGGGCAGTTCAAGCTCGTGAAGGTCGGCGACCAGGTGCACGCGCTGTACACCGAGGCGCTGGCGGTCAGCGTGGAGCCGGCCAAGAAGTAGCGCGCAGGCTCTTGCTAGCTCGGCGGGTCGCGCACGTACACCATGCCCAGCGCGCCGATCGATACGGTGCGGCCGTTGACGGTGGTGTACGACGCGACCCCGAGCGAGGTGTAGCTCGAGACGAACGCGGTCAGTGCGCCGACGCCGAGCGTCTTGGCGAGCAGGCTGCGCTCGGAGATCGCCGCCTTGATGCGCTCGCGATGCTTCTCGGGCGACGGGTTCAGCGCGAACGCGAGCGCGACGACCACCGCCGCGCCGATCGTGTTGCGGAGCAGCCGGCTCACGACGCTGGCCCTTGCGTGCGCAGGCGCCGAGCGCTGCGCCGCGCGAAGTAGAACCATTCGTTGCCCGGCAGCGCGTTAGGGTTCGGGAACACGATGAAGCCGTCGTCGGGTGCGCGCAGCGGCGTGCCGTCTGCGCGTTGAGCGATCGTCTCGCCCGCCTGCAAGGCCTGATAGCTCGACCACTGGCGCACGAACCGATCGCCGGCGTGGTGGCGGTCGGTGACCTCGTTCAGGCACAGCAGCTCATGGTCGGCACGCGCCGCGGGCACAGGACCGTCCGCCAGGCCAAGGTAGGCCAGCGTGGCGCGAATCGCGCGGTACGCCACCTCGTCGGCCTGCGGATCGATGTGCTGGCCGCACTCCAGCGTGATCGCGTAGCCGCCGCGCGAACGCATGTACTCGGTGGTGCCCACGCCGTAGCTCGGGTCGGTGCTCAGCAACTGCGCTCGCTCGGCCGGTTGCGCGCTCGTGCGCCGCAGGCGATTCCTGACGCCGGCGGCGTAGGTCTCGAGCCAGCCCTCGACGATGCGCCGCGGCCCCAGCCGCAGCGCGAGCGCCTCCTCTTCGGCGGCGTGGCGAAACGGCTCGAGCGCGCCGTCGTTGTCGGGCGGCCCGATCATCGCGAACGGTTCGCCCGGCGCATGGAACGAGTGCAGGTCGAGCAGCACGTCGTGCTCGGCCAGCAGCGGGCACAGGGTGTTGGCGATGCGGTCTTCGTTGTCTTGCGGGTCGTCGTTCGGGCGCAGGTTGCGGTTGAGGTTGCGATCGCCCATGCGCTGGGCGCGCTGGTAAGCCAGCGGGTTGGTCACCGGCACGAAGGTGACGCTGCCACGTGCCAGCGCCCACGCTCCGGAGTCGAACTCGGCCAGCACGCGCTCGATCGCGCGCGCGCCGCAGGTCTCGTTGCCGTGCACCGCGCCCAGCACGATCAGCCTCGGCCCGCTCGCCAGCGCGCGCAGCGAGTGCACGCGCAGCGCGCCGGTGGGGTAGGCGGTCGATGCGCCCACGGCCTGCGGCTTCACTGCTCGGCCAGGCGCCGGTCGATGCGCAGCACCACGCGCTCGCCGGTCACGACGCGGCCGATCTGGTCGAGCGAAATCGGGCACGGCCGGCCTCGGTCGTCGAGCGTCTGGTCGCCGATCTCCACCAGCGAGCCGACGCCCACGCGGTAGAACCCGGGCATCGGCTCGTCGCTGCGGGGCAGTGTCGTGCGCCGCTCGTTGAACGCGGAGGGCATGGCGTCCTCAGCGCGGCGCCCTGATCACGCGCGCGCGCCCGCCGTCGGTGATGATGATCACCGCGTCGCCTGGCATCGGCGGATCGCTGCCGCGCGCCTGCACGATCGCGCGGCGCTCGCCGCCCCTGAGCTGCACGACGATCTCCAGCGCGTCCTCGCGCGTGGCCTGGCGCTCCACCGCGTTGCCGGTCACGCCGCCGACGACCGCGCCGATGGTGCCGCCGACGATGGCGCCGGTGCCGCCGCCGACGTGCGAGCCCGCGACGCCGCCCACCACGCCGCCCGCGGCGGCGCCGAGGCCGCTTTGCGAACCCTCGACGGTGACGGCCCGCGTCGACAGCACGACGCCGTCGAGCACGTCGGACATGCGCTGCGCATCCCCGCGCTGGATGACGTCGGGGCTGGTGGTCTGGCACGCGGCCAGCAGCAGCGCCAGCGCAGCGCTCGCCAAACTGGGTACCGTCCTGCTCATGGGTGGGTTCTCGGGTTCGCTGCGTGAACAGGCCTCAGGCGTGCAGCCGGCTCGAGCGCGGCACGCTCGCCAGCAGGAACTCCATCTGGTCGGCCAGGATGCGGCGGCCGCGCAGGATCATGTCTTCGTGCAAGCTCGGCACGTACGGCGCGTACAGCATCTCCATGCCCACCTCGTGGGGCAGGCGGTTGCCCTTGCGGCCGTTGCAGCCGCGGCACGCGGTGATGCAGTTCATCCAGGTGTCGCGGCCGCCGCGCGACACCGGCACCACGTGCTCGCGGGTCAGCAGGTCGAACGCGAAGCGACGGCCGCAGTAGGCGCAGAAATGGCGGTCGCGGCTGAACAGCTTGGGGTTGGTCAGCGCCGGCACCGTGCGCCAGGCGCGGCTCGGCACCGCCCCCTTGACCGCGATGATCGGGTGCACCTCGATGCGCGACTGCAGCCCGGTGGTGCGCTGGATGCCGCCGCGCAGCACGTGAAACGTCCGACCCAGCGTCCAGGCGACGCCCTCGCTGGCGTACAGCACCGCGGCCTCGCGCGGCGTGATCCACGCCTGAGGTCGCCCGGACACATCGAGTTGTAGGACATCCACGGTAGGCAGCAACCTCCAGCGAAGCGACAGGTTTGCAAGCGTAGCACTCCGGGCAGGCGCTCCGGCGAACGGCCTTGGCTGGTCGGGGAACCGCACACCAATTCGATAGAACGCAAACCTAGGCAGGCCGGCCTACAAATAGCCGGGATCGCACTGCCGGAATCGCGATAGGTCAGAATAGAACGGTCGTTCGATTTGCGAGCCCCCAGACCTTGACCGATACCACCGCCTCCCATCTGCGCCCGCTGCCCAAGGGGCGGCAGACACGCGCCGCGATCCTCGACGTGGCGCTCGGGCTGGCGTCGCACAACGGGTTGGAGGGGCTGTCGATCGGCGCGCTGGCCGAACTGATGCGCATGAGCAAGTCGGGCGTGTTCGCCCACTTCGGCTCGCGCGAGGAACTGCAGATCTCGGTGGTGCGCGAGTACCACCAGCGCTTCGCCGACGAGGTGTTCCATCCGTCGATGCAGCAGCCGCGCGGCCTGCCGCGGCTGCGCGCGCTGGTCGAGCGCTGGATCCTCCGCGTCTCGGTGGAGATCGACTCGGGCTGCATCTACATCAGCGGCGCGGTCGAGTTCGACGACCGGCCGGGCCCGGTGCGCGACGCGCTGGCGCAGATGGTGCAGACCTGGCACGCGACGCTCGAGAAGGCGATTCGCATGGCGATCGACGAAGGCCATTTGCGCGCCGACACCGACCCGCTGCAACTTCTGTTCGAGATTCACGGTCTGATCCTGTCGCTGCATCACGACGCGCGCTTTCTCCGTCTGCCGGGCGCGCTCGACCGAGCGCGGCTGGCTTTCGATCGCATGCTCTCGCACCACCTGCCGCCGGCCGCGCGCAAGCGCGCCGCGCGTCGCTGACCCCGAAACCCCTGGCCGCAAGGAGTACCGACGATGCCGACCTACACCCCGCCGCTGCGCGACATGAAGTTCGTGCTGCACGAGCTGACCCAGGTGGTGGATCGCCTGAACAAGCTGCCGCGCCACGCCGACATCGACGTGGCGACCATCGACGCCGTGCTCGACGAGGCCGGCAAGTTCGCCGCCGAGGTGCTGGCGCCGCTCAACCAGCACGGCGATCAGCAGGGCTGCACGCTCGACAAGACCACGCACGAGGTCAAGACCCCGGCGGGCTTCAAGGACGCCTATGCGCAGTACGTGGCCGGTGGCTGGCCCGCGCTATCGGCCGACCCGGCCTGCGGCGGCCAGGGCCTGCCGGTGGTCGTCAACCAGTGCCTCGACGAGATGCTCAACTCGGCCAACCAGGCGTGGACCATGTACCCCGGGCTTTCGAAGGGCGCCTACGCCTGCCTGCATGCGCATGGCACCGAGCAGCAGAAGGCGCTGTACCTGCCCAGGCTGACGAGCGGACACTGGACAGGCACGATGTGCCTCACCGAACCCCACTGCGGCACCGATCTCGGCCTGCTGCGCACCAAGGCCGAGCCGCAGCCCGACGGCAGCTACCAGCTCACAGGGCAGAAGATCTTCATCTCGGCCGGCGAGCACGACCTGGCCGAGAACATCGTGCACCTGGTGCTGGCGCGGCTGCCCGATGCGCCGCCGGGCAGCAAGGGCATCTCGCTGTTCGTGGTGCCGAAGTTCGTGCCCAAGGCCGACGGCGCCCTCGGCGCGCGCAATGCCATCTACTGCACCGGCCTGGAGCACAAGATGGGCATCCACGGCAACGCCACCGCGCAGATCGTGATGGAAGGGGCGGTGGGCACGATGGTCGGCGAGCCCAACAAG
>DASURM010000338.1:0-10088 GCA_036280035.1 Burkholderiaceae bacterium
ACATGTACCACCGCCACCCTGCGTGATGCGCTCAACCGCCGCACAGGCTCGCCACGCCGAGCACGCTGAACGCGATCGACGAGGCGAGCGGGTCGAGCAAGAACATCGCGGCGGCAGCCGCGAGCGCGGCGTCGCGCGCGACCGAGAGTCTGCGACGCGGCGAGAACGACGTGGTGCGCATCGCCACCGCCGCCGCCGTCGGCGCCGCGTGGTTGTTGCCGGCGTTGAAGCAGCGTTCATCGCACCCGGGGGCGGCGCGGGTCGACCTCTCGACCGTGGCCACCGCCGACGAGCTGCCGCCGCACCGCTGGGACATCCTCGTCCACTACGGACGCCATCCGCGGCGTGGCAGCCAGCACCGGCAGCTGTTCGCCGACCGCCTCGTCGCGGTGTGCGCGGCCGCGGCGCGCCGGCGATCGTCGGCGCCGATCCTGCGCCTGTCGCAGCTCGATGTGACCGAGCGCGATCTCGGCCTGACGACGCATCGACGCGCCGGCGGCCAGCTGGTCTTCGACGACGCCCTGGCGATGCTCGAGGCGGCGGCGGCCGGAGTCGGCGTCGCCATCGCCACCGAGACGGCAGCGCAGCCGTACCTCGCGTCGGGGCGGCTGGTGCGTGCGACCGAGGTGGTACTGACCGGGCAGAAGTACTTCGCCGACCTGTCCGTGGCCGGCCGGCGCAAGCCGGCGGCGAGCCGGCCTTTTGATTGGCTGGTGCGGCACGGGAGAGGCGAGCCGCCCTCGCGCGCCGTGGCGGTGCCTATTCGATGAGCCGGTCGGCACGCAGCAGCAACGACCTCGGCACCGTCACGCCGAGTTCCTTGGCGGTCTTCAGGTTGATCACCAGGTGGAAGCGCATCGCCCGCCGCACCGGCACCTCGCTCGGCCGAGCGCCGTCGAGGATCTGCGCCACCTGCTCACCGAGCATGGCGAACATCTCGACGGTGTCGGCGCCATAGGACATCAACCCGCCGGCCTCGGCCATCTCCGGGAAGGCGTGCATGGTCGGCAGATGGTGTGTCAGTGCGATCTCTGCGATCTGCCCCCGCTCCTCAACCAGGATCGCGTCCGGATAGACGAAGACGGCATCGGGTCGCTCCCGGGCCACTGCCCTCAAGCCGTCGGCGATGCCCTCACGCCCCTTGTACGCGACCGACCTCAGCCGCACGCCGAGCTTCGGGGCAAGCTCGCGCGTCAGTTGCCATCCCACCGGGGCGTCGTCGGGATCGCCGAAGAAGACCACGTCCGACGCCTTGGGCAGAAGCTCCTTCAGCAGCTCGAGCCGCTTCGGGCTCAACTCCGAGGTCATGCAGGTCGATCCGGTCAGGTTTCCGCCGGGGCGTGCCAATTGCCTCACGTGCTCGAACGGGTCGCAGGAGTAGATGACCAGCGGCGTGGTCTTCACGGTGCGCTGCACGATGCGCGCCGTCTTCGTGCCGGCCGTGAAGATGACGTCGACCTTGTGCCGTTCGAGTTCCGCCGCCAGCGCAGGAAGCTGCTCGTACTCGCCGACGCGCAACTCGACAGCGAGGTTCTTGCCCACCAGGTGGCCGTGCTCGGCGATCGGTGCCATGAACGCCCGCATGGCCGGGCTCAACTCCTTGCTCTCCTTGCTGAAGTCCGGAGGCGGAGCATCCGGCTGCAGAGGCCTGCCGACGAACAGCAGCCCCAGCCGGTGACTCTGCGGGAGCTTCTGTGCCCGGGCCGCAGGACTCCCTAGCCACGCGGCGAGCACGATGCCGAACGCCACGCCGGCAGCCGTGAGAAACCGTCTGAACTCGTCATGGGACATGTCTTCCCCCTGATCGCGAGATCGGTCGCCGGCCACACCTCGACGGATGTTCACCCCGATGCAGCGCGCACGACTTGCCGCACGTGCTCTCGGCGCGCGAAGCCCATCAGCCGGCTCGGCCGGCAGGGCTTTCCTTCTCCCCCGACATCACGGGCCGTGGCCCGCGGAGGCTACGCCTGGGAAACCGCCACAAGCAGCAGGATCACCGCGAGCGCCTGGAAGCCGACGCGCCGCATCATCCATTGCTCGCTGCTGTGATGGCGAACCTCACCGCCGGCGACCATCGAGGCGACACCGCAAACCAGTGAGTAGATCGTGGCCGCAAAGGCCAGCACGATGGCCAAGGTCAGGAGACTCATGGGTGCTCCTTTCGACGCAGCGCGAATGCGCCACCGGATGCCCTTGCTACGCCGCTTGCGTGCGCTGCGCTTTGATCAAGGTCAACACGACCACAGTACGCCACGAGGAAGTGGCTGCCCGGACCGGCCTGCCGAACCAATCGGCGAGACTGTCGCGGCTGCGAAGGCTTCGAACGAGGGATTCAATGCGCCTGCGCTTCCGGTGGCGCCGCCGGCACCAGCCCGAAGGCTTGCATGATTCCCATCAACTTGGCGCGGTCAGGGGGGCCACCTGCATTCACGACCGCCGCGACTTCGCGAAAGTACTTCGGCCCGATGTCGGGTGTGTTGATGACCAGCGCCCGCGCGTCGACAGCGTGGGGATTGCTGAACGCGTGAACCGCGCCGCGCGGCGTGGCCATAAAGTCGCCGGGGCGCAAGTCGCGCGTCTGGCTTCCCACCGTATAGCGCAGCGTTCCCTCCAGCACGTACACGAGTTCCTCGTTGGCGCGATGGCTGTGCGGCGGCGGCACATGGCAGGCCGGTGGCACGCGCATCTCGAAGAAGCCCATCTCGCAGCCGTTGCCGGCTGCCTGCAGATAGCGGATCTCGAGCGCTCCCAAGCGAATCAGCTCGGGTTCGACTTGTGAGCGGGTTTCGGTCATGGCAGACTCCTGCTGTAAAGTTTTTTGACTGTACAGATTCTTTACTTCAATGTCAAACCAGAAGGCAGGCACGCCAAAGGGAGCAGCCCGGCGGGCGCTCACGCCCATGATCGGCTCGCTGCTCCGACTGCCACACGAGGTCGTCATGGCGCGGATGCGTGCCGCGCTCGACAGTGCCGGCTTCGACATCACGTCGACCGAACTGGGCGTGTTCCTCTACCCTGGCCCCGAGGGGCGCAGGCCCGCCGACTTGGCTCGGCAGTGCAGCATGACGCGCCAGGCCATGAACTATGTGCTGATGGGGCTGGAGCGTCGCGGATACCTCGAGCGCCACGCCAACCCCGGCGGCACGACGCTCATCCGCATGACGGCCAAGGGCTGGGCCACGTTCGATCCGATCCGAACTTGCGTGCGCGAGATCGAGCAGGAATGGACGGCGCATCTCGGTGCGCGACGCTTCGAGGCCCTGCGCGGGACACTGCACGAACTCGCGCTACGCCTCGGCAAGCTCGGTTGAGCGGTCGCGAGTCCCGACGCTCGCCACCAAGACAAACGGTCTAGCAGCTCACGCAGCTAGACCGTCAATGCAGGAGAAGAATTCTGGCGCGCCTGGCAGGATTCGAACCCACGACCCCTTGGTTCGTAGCCAAGTACTCTATCCAACTGAGCTACAGGCGCGAGGACCGGGGAGTATACCAGCGGGGTCGTTGCGCCCCACGACCGGCAAGGCCCCGAACCGCCCGCAGATGCCCACCGTCGCGGCCGATCAGTCGATCGCCGCGGCGGCCTGCTCGCACTGCATCGCGCGCGCCTCGTCGCCTTCTTCGCGCGCCAGTCGCGCCAGCGTGCGCCAGGCGCGGCGGCGCGCGGCGGCCTGCAGGCCGCGGTCGGCCGCCGCCAGCTGCAGCGGGCCGCGCGCCTTGCCCCACAGGCCGCGCGCGGCGAACACCTCGCCCGCGGCCGCCTGCACCGCCGCCTCGTTGCCGAACGCCTGCTGCGCGGCCTCGGTGGGCTGCAGCCAATCGGTGCCGATGTCTTCGCACGACAGCGCCAGTGCGAGCGCGATCTGGGTGCGCTGCTCGGCGCTCATCTCGCGCAGGCCGTTCCACGACAGGCGCAGCCAGGCGCGGGCGTCCGCAGGGCTGCCCATCTCGGTGGCGCGGCGCGCGGCGCGCGCCACCACGAAGGCGTCGCGCCGGTCGGCTTCGTCGAGGGCCGCCCAGGCACGGCGCAACTGATCGCCGTCGTGCGCGGCGTCGAGCAACTGCAGCGCCAGCGAGCGCAGCAGGCCGCGCGCGGCATCGACGCTGAACGCCTGGTGCTTGGCCAGCAGTCGCGCGGTGGCCAGCGCCTCGCCGGGCTGGCGCGACAGCCGCGCCGCGCGCAGCTTGAGCCGCAGCGCCTGCGTGCGCCGCGTCACGCCCGGCGCCAGCTCCGACAGCAGCGAGCGTGCCTTCGGCGCATCGCCGTCGTCGAGCGCCCATTCGGCGCCGAGCAGCCGCGCGCCCTCGTCCACCGCCTGCTGCGGCGCCGCGCGGCGCACCGCCTTCAGCGCCTGGCGCAGCAGCTGGTCGCGGCGCACGCGGTCCTGCAGGCGATGCAGGCTGCGCGCGGCCACCAATGTGGCGAGGATGCGCAGCTCGCGGTCGCCGGCCAGCTCGTCGGTGCTGGCCTGGATCGCCAGCGCGCGCTGCGCCGCCTTGTGCGCGCGGTTGAAGCGGCCGGCGAAGTGCTCGGCCATCGCCTCGCGCAGCGCCGCCTGCGCCGCGCGTTCGCGCTTCAGCGCGCGCCAGGCCTTGGCGCGCGTGGGCAGCGTGATCAGCGAATCGATCGCCTTGACGACGAAGGTCAGCGCAAACGTCGCGATCAGTGCACCGATCAGGAACAGGTTGAGCGACAGGTCGACCCGATGGTGACCGTAGAAGAACGACACCAGCGCGTCGTTGTCGCCCAGCGTCAGCGCCGCCACCGTCGCGGCGGCGAACAGCAGCACCAGCCATATCGCGCCGCGCATGGCTCGGTGTCGTTTAGCGCGTTCCGGCGCCCGCGCGGCCGCCCGAAGGGCGCTGGCGCCCCCTCGGGGGGCAGCGAGCGAAGTGAGCGTGGGGGTCCATCATCTTCCAGCCATCGCGGCGGCCAGCGCGGCCAACGTGTCGTCGGGCCGCGGCACCGCGACGCCTCGCGACTGCGAGCCGACCTGCCGCAGCAGTTCGCTCATCGCCGCCACGCGGCGGCTGCTGCGGTCGAAGTGGCGATCGAGCGCGGTCTGCACCTCGCGCAGGTCGGACTGCGCGGTGGTGAACTGCCGCGACATCAACGCCAACCGCGCGTTGAGCAGGCGCAGCTTCATGTTCTCGCGCAGGAAGTACGCCTGCTCGGGGGCCACCAGCATCGCTTCGGGCTGGTCGATGCGCGTGACGCGCACCAGCGAGCGCGCCTCGTCGAGCACGTGCTGCAGCAGCAGATCCCAGCGCGCGCCGAGCTCGGCGCGCCAGCCTTCGGCGGCCGCGGCCGCCGAGGCCGCGGGCGGCGGCGCCGGCGCGCGCATCGGCTTGCGCTCGGCCGCGCCGCGGCGCCGCTCGGGCTGCACCAGCAGCGGCAGGTCGTCGACCATGCGCACCGCCTCGTCGAGCTTGATCACCAGCGTCGAGATGTCGCTCACCGCCACCGAGCGAACGCGGTCGAGGTCGCGCGCCACCGCGCGGCGCACGCGCTCCAGCCGCGGCTGCGGGTTGCGCGCGAGGCGTTCGTCGGCCTGCCTCAGCGTGGCCAGCAGCGGTTCGGTGCTGCCGGTGATCGCCGCCTGCTGCACGGCCACGCGCAGCGCGGTCTCGATGTCGGCGAGCATGTTCTCGTCGCGCGAGCGCGTCATCGATTGCAGCAGCTCCTCGAGCTGCGTGCGCTGCAGCGTGTTCTCGGCCACGCGCGACTCCAGCAGCGCCACCTTGGCCACCGCGTCGCGCGACGCGTCCTGCGCCTGGCGCGCCAGCACGCGCGCCTCGGTGGCGGCGGTGGTGCTGTCTTGCTCGCGGCGCACCAGTTCGTGCTCGAGCGATTGCATGCGCTGGCTGGTGTGCCACGACACCCACAGCGCCGCGCCGCCCAACGCCACCGTCAGTGCAAGCACCCACCAGGGGGCGCCGCCGCGGCGCGGGGCCGCGCTTTCGGGCGGCATGGGACCGATCGCCACGGGCGGCGGCGAGGCTTCGACGACAGGCTGATTCACGGTGCAGCGATCAACGTCGCTGGTTCTGGGCAGGCGCGGTCGATTGTATCGAGCGGGTCCACAGCGCCGCCACGGCATCGACCGTCGGCCGCACTTCCCACACGAGGCCCGCGCCGAGCGCGCGCAGCGTCGCTGCGATGCGCGGGTGCGTGGCCAGCGCGCGCGCCGCCGCCCAGTCGAACTGCGGCGCCAGGATCTTCAGGTGCTCGGCCGCCTGCGAACTCGAGAACAGCCAGCCGTGCTGCGCCGGCACCGCCTGCGCGGCGGCCAGCAGCGAGCGCTGCGCGGCATCGAGCGACGGCAGCGTGCGCCGGTAGGCCTGCGCGAACGCCACCTCGGCGCCGCGCCCGCGCAACTGCTCGGCCAGCCAGTCGCGGCCGCCGTCGCCGCGCACCACCAGCACCCGCTGCCGTTGCCATCGCTGGTCGCGCAGCAGCGGCCACAGCGCCTCCGAATCGAACTGCGCAGCATCTGCTGGCGGCTCGACGATCGCGCCCTCGGGCACGCCCGCTGCGCGCAGCGCCTGCGAGGTACCAGGCCCGGGGGCACCCGCCAGCGTGCCCGCGGGCCACGCCACCGCCTCTGGCCGCAGCGCGAAGAAGCTCTTCACGCAGCCCGGGCTCACGAACATCAGCAACCGATAGGCCGACAACGAGCCCCAGGCCGCCAGAGCTGCCGGATCGGCCGCCGGCTCGATGCGCAGCAACGGCAGCGCCTGCGCGTCGACGCCGCGCGCGTGCAGCGCGCGCACCCACTCGTCGGCCTGCGGCTGCGGCCGCGTGACCAGCAGCGTGCCCTCGACAGACCCGTGCGAGGACGCCATCACGCCGCGAGATAGGCGTCGCCGCCTTGCTCGCGCAGGCTCGCCGCCGCCTGTCGGCCCAGCGCCTCGGCGGCCGACACGTCGCGCACCGAACCTTGCGCCTGCGCACGCAGCAGCGGATTGGCCAGCGCCTCGGCGTTGCCGAGCGCGGCATGCAGCAGCAGCGTGTCGCCCTGCCAGCTCGCATACGCAGCCAGCGGCATGCTGCAGCTGCCACCGAGCGCACGAGACACCGCGCGCTCGGCATGCGCGGCGAGCCAGGTCGGCGCGTGGTTCAATGTGGCCAGCCGCCGGCGCAGCGGCTCGTCGTCGGCGCGCACCTCGATGGCGAGCGCGCCCTGCCCCGCGGCCGGCAGCATCTGCGCAGCCTCGAAGCGCTGCACGATGCGAGCGCCCAGGCCCAGGCGCAGCAGACCGGCCGCCGCCAGCACGATGGCGTCGTACTGGCCTTCGTCGAGCTTGCGCAGCCGCGTGTCGAGGTTGCCGCGCAGCGGCTCGATGCGCAGGTCGGGCCGCTGCGCGAGCAACTGCACCACGCGGCGCAGGCTCGAGGTGCCGACGCGTGCCCCGTGCGGCAGCGCAGCCAGCGCGGCAAAGCGCGGCGACACGAAGGCGTCGACCGGATCCTCGCGTTCGAGCACCGCGGCCAGCGCGAAGCCCGCGGGCAGGTCCATCGGCACGTCCTTCAGCGAATGCACGGCGAGGTCGGCCCGGCCGTCTTCGAGCGCCGCCTCCAGCTCCTTGACGAAAAGGCCCTTGCCGCCGACCTTCGACAGCGCGCGGTCGAGGATCTGGTCGCCGCGCGTCGTCATGCCGAGCAACTGCGCGTCGAGCCCGCAGTGCGCGCGCAGCAGCGCGCGCACGTGCTCGGCCTGCCACAGCGCCAGCCGGCTCTCGCGGGTGGCGATCACGGGGAAATCGTGCATGCGCACGATTATCCGCCGCGGGTGCTCGCGGCCGCGGCCATGGCTGCGTGGGCCTGGCGGTGCGGCTGTGGCCGCGCGTGGCTCGGCGGCGCGGCTATGGCGGCGTGTGATCCGGCGCCGCGGCTGCGCCGCGCTGCGCGCGCTCGCGGGCCTCGCGCCACTGGCGATCGATGGTCGCGCAGTCGAGCGCCGCAGTGCTTGTCGCGTCGGGCACAGGGGCCGTACGCATCGGCGCAAGCCAGCGCGCGTCGGCGTCGCACAACTGGGCGCGATTGGCGTCGCGCCGCGCGCTATCGCTGCAGGCGCGCGCGGCGGCCGCCGCCGTGGCGGCATCGGATGCCCGCTGCAGTTCGTCGGCGCGCTGCCAGGCCGCGTAGCGCTGCATCGGCGGCGCCTGCGCAGGCGTGACCAGCAGCACCTGCGCCGCGAGCTGGCCGCGATGCGCGTCGAAGCGGCTGGCCCGGCCGGCGCGATACAGCGCCTCGTCGACTGCCTGCGCGTCGTGCGCTGCCAGCTCGAGCCAGGCCGCCGCGTTGTCGGGCTCCAGCGTGCCCCAGCGGCGCGTGCCCAACGATGCGCAGGTGGCCGAGGACGAACCCGCGCAAGCCCGTTGCGCGAGCTGCTGCACCCGGGCGTCGTTGCTCACCTGCGCCAGCTGCGCCAGCGCATCGATGGCCACCGACAGCGAAGGTAGCGTCGCCGCGGCGGCTGGTGCGTCGCAATCGGCGCCGGCGGCGCAGCCCGCGGGCTCGCTGTCGTGCGCCAGCAGCACACGCAGCCACCAGGCCCCGGCCTGCGACGGCACGTCGGCACGCCTGCGCAAGGCCTCGAACGCCTGCCGCAGCCCCGTGCCGGCCTGGCGGGCGAGGTGGTTGGCACGCGCCGACGGCCCCGCGGCAGCGTCGAGCCCGCACACCGCGTCGTCGCGGGCGGCGCGCTGCGGCAGCGCGGCCGTGGGCTCGACCCCCGCGCCACCGGCGTCGGCATCGGCGCTCTGCGCAGGGGCTGCGGGCGCGGCGGGTACGGTGGCCGCTGGCACTGCGCTACGCACGAAGGTTGCCGCGCCGCCCGATGGCGGCGCCGCGAACCACGGCAGCAGCGCCAGCGCCCACAACGCGATCGCCAGCGCCCAGGCGCTGCGCAGGCCCCAAAGGGCGATGTACGGGCGAAGCGACGCCTGGTTCAACGGCCGGCCGACACGGTGCTCATGTGCCGGCCGAACCTAACGCGTCGCGCACCGATGTCAACTGGCGGCGTGAAACAGAAAGCTGCTCGCCGTTGGTGAGCAGCACCGCCCAGCCGAGCGGCTCCTCCTGCGAGGCGTGGCGCTGCAGCGCGCGCACCGCGCGGCGCGCCACCAGCGCGTTGCGGTGCACGCGCAGGAAGCCGCCGCCGAGCCGCTGCTCGAGGTCGCCCAGCGGCTCGTCGAGCACCCACTCGCCGTCGGCGGTGCGCAGCGTCACGTACTTCAGCTCGGCCTTCAGGTACAGCACCTCGGTGGCCGGGATGCGCAGCACGCGGCCGCGATCGCTGACCACCAGCATCGGCACCGCGTCGCCGTTGGCTGCACGCGGTTGCAGCCGTTGCGCCACGCGCATCAGCGCCGCCTGCAGCCGCTCGCGGCGCACGGGCTTGGTGAGGTAGTCGGTGGCCTCCAACTCGAACGCGCGCAGCGCATGCTCGCCGTGCGCGGTGACGAACACCACCGCCGGCGGCTGCGGCCGGTGCTGCAGCTCGTCGGCCAGATGCAGGCCGTCGAGACCCGGCATCGCCACGTCGAGCAGCACCACGTCACACTGGTTCTCGCGCAGCCATTGCAGCGCGCCGGCGCCGTCGGCCGCCTCGCCGGCCACGGCGCAGCGCGGCTCGGCGCAGGCCTGCACCAGCGAGCGCAGCCGCGTGCGCGCGAACAACTCGTCGTCGACGATCAGCACCGCCAGCGGCGGGGCACGTTCGGAGCTGGGCGCGGCCGGCTGGTTCATATCGGGACGGTGACCCGCGCGTGGTACTGGCCGTCGGAGCTCCAGCTCTCGAGCGAGGCGCCGAAGTCGTGCAGCAGCGCCAGGCGCTCGCGCACGTTGGCCAGCGCGATGCCGGCGCCGGGGGCCGACGGCGTGTCGGGCAGGCTGTTGCTGATGACCACCTGCGCGCTGCCGTGGCGCGCCTTGACGCGCACGCGCACCGTGCCGCCGCCGAGCGAGGTCTCGATGCCGTGGCGCACGGCGTTCTCCACCAGCGGCTGCAACACCAGCGGCGGCACGCGCGCCTGCGACGCCGCGTCGTCGACCTCCCAGTTCACCGCGAGCCGCTCGCCGAAGC
>DASURM010000339.1:0-5756 GCA_036280035.1 Burkholderiaceae bacterium
AAAGGCAGCGCGAGGTCGCGCCTCCACAGCGAGCGGTTCGGGCTAGTCACGGGTCGCTCGGCAGACAGTGCGTTGCTGGCTTCCATTGCGATCTTGGCAGAGAAGGGGTTTTGCACCAGCGATCCCGGAATGAAAGAAGGCCCCTCGCGGGGCCCCTTTCAGGCCGCTTGCCGAATTACTTGCAGCTGGACGGCAGGTACTTGGCCAGAATCGGCGTCGTCGTGCCAGTGGTGTTGCAGGTCCAGATGACCTGGCCGCCGTTGGCCACACCTTGCAGGCGCAGCTGGGCGCCGTTGATCGCCGGCTCGGCTGCCGTGGCTTGCACCTCAATGAAGCCATTCGAAGCGTTGGTGCCGGTGTAACCCGTCGACGCGACGTACTTGGAGATTTGCGACTCGATCGCCACCGACGCGGTGTCAGGCATTACGCCATAGGTGTTCACGAACTCGGCGACGCTCGTCTTGGCCGAAGACGCCGCGAGCACCAGTTCGCTGACCTTGGCGCGCACGCTGTAGTCGCGGTAGGCCGGCAGCGCGACCGCCGCCAAGATACCGATGATCGCCACGACGATCATCAGTTCGATCAAGGTAAAACCTTGCTGAACGCGTTTCATGGTTTGCTCTCCTTGGGGAACAGGGTTGGTGGTTCCGCCTGGATTGGATGCAGGGGCCGTGCCAGGGCCGGAACCGGCCTGGCCGGGCTTCGAGTGGGCGTTAGTTCACGCCCGTTACACCCAATCTGCCGAATTGCGTCAACCTCATCGAGCCCGGGTGACGCGCCGCGTCACACCGCTTACAGATGCGCCGCGATCAGTCGATCGCGATGATCTGGCCCTGCGCCAGTGCGCGCACGCGATGCGCGCTGTTCAACGCAGCGATCTCGCTCATCACCGCGTCGACTTCGCCGGGCTTGATGTGGGTGATGAAGACGCTGGTCGGGTGCTCCAGCCGCGCCAGCTCCTGGCCGAGCGCCGATGGGCACAGGTGGCGGCTCACGCGCGCGAGCTGGCGCTCCTCGTCGCTGAACGCGGTTTCGATCACCAGCGCGGCGATTCGCATGCCGTGCAGGCGAGTCCACAGCGCGGGGTTGGGGCCGGTGTCGCCGGTGAAGATGAACGCCCCGCCCTTGGCCACCGGCGCTCCGAGCACGGCGAAACCCACCGCGGGCACCGTGTGCGCGGCCGGCAGCACCTCGATGCGCCGCTCGCCCAGCGTGATGACCTGTCCGATCTCGAACGGCACCAGCTTCAGCATGGGCGCCTCGGCCGACGGCAGGCGCGTGAAATCGGGCCAGATCACGCCGTTGAAGATGTGGCTGCGCAGCGCGTCGACGGTGGCGGGCAGCGCGTGCACCTGGATCGGCTCGCGCCCTGCGCGGCGCCGCATCACGCTGTCGGCCAGCAGGCCGATCGCGAGCACGTGGTCGAGGTGCGAGTGGCTGATCAGGATGTGCTCGATCGCGCTCAGCTCGTCGAGCGTGAGGTCGCCGACGCCGGTGCCGGCGTCGATCAGGACGTCGTGGTCGAGCAGGAACGACGTCGTGCGGCACTCGCCACCGATGGAGCCCGAACAGCCGAGGACGCGGATTTGCATGGACGAGGATTCATTGCACCACGCGCATCGTGCACGGGTCGACTCGGTCGTGGAAGGCCCCGATGATCGCGCGCCGCGCGGCGTGCGCGATCGAAACTACCGTCAGGCGCATGTTGCAGCGCAGCGCCGGTCCCGGCAAGGCATGGAATTCGCGTTCGCTGCGGCGACGCTGGCGGGCACGAGGTGGGCACATGTGCCGCCGTGACAAGCGTCACGTCGCCATCGGCTGCCGGCGCGTCAGCCCTGGACGAACTGCATCTGCGTGCCTGCCAGCTCGATCACGTCGCCGTTCTTCAGGTGCACCGAGTCACCGGTCAACGGCGTGCCGTTGATCGCCGGCCGGTGCGACCCCTCGACGTGGGCGATCACGTAGCCGCCGGGCCGCTTGGTGATCGAGGCCACCTGCACACCGGGCTTGCCTACCGTGGTCACCACCTTGGTCAGCGCCACTTCGCGGCCGGCGGCAGCGCCGTTGAGCACCTTGATCGAGGCCGGGTTGGCGCTCGCGCCCAGCGTGCCGAAGCCAGAGTTGGCGCCCATCCCCGAGGTCTGCGAGAACGCCGGTGCCGCCGCGGCGCCGGCCGCGGCGCCCTGGCGCATGATCATCGTCTTTTCGTAGTCGCCGCCTTCCTCGACCAGGTACTTGATCTTGTACTTGCCGATCTCGACGGTGTCGTTGTGTGCCAGCAGCTGCTTCTTGACGGCCTTGCCGTTGATGTAGGTGCCGTTGGTGCTGTTGAGGTCTTCGATGAAGACGTCCTGGCCCACCATCTGCAGCACGGCGTGCTCGCCGCTGACGGCGAGGTTGTCGATCACGATGTCGTTGTAGGGCCGGCGGCCCAGCGTGGTCTTGTCCTTGATGATCTGGACCTCTTTGATGACCACGCCATCGAGCGACACCACCAACTTGCCCATGCTCTTCCTCTAGCGATTGGTCGCGCGAGCGCCTCGACTGCCGTCGTGCCGGCCGCTCAGCGCTTGAACGGCCACCACGAACGCCCCGTGCCTCCTGGACCCCCGGCGGCGCGGACCAGAATCAGCGAGATATTATCCTTTCCGCCGGCCTCGTTGGCCGCTTCCACCAGCGCCGGGCCCGCCGAATCGATCGACTCGTGGGTCTGCAGCAACTGTGAGATGGCGGCGTCGTCGACCATGTCGGACAGGCCGTCCGAGCACATCAGGTAGACGTCGCCCAACTGCACCTCGTGCAGGTGGGTCTCCAGCAGCACGGTGTCCTCGACGCCGACGGCGCGGGTGACCAGGTTCTTGTTGGCCGAGAAGACGGCCTGTTCGGCGGTGATCAGCCCGGCGTCGATCTGCTCCTGCAGCAGCGAATGGTCGCGCGTGATCTGCGACAGGCGCCCGCCGCGCCAGCGGTAGGCGCGCGAGTCGCCCACATGGCCGAGCAGCAGCCGCGAGTCGCGGAACACCGCCACCACCAGCGTCGTGCCCATCCCGGCGTACTGCGGGTTGGAGTTGGCCGCGTTGAAGATCGCGCGGTTGGCGTTGTCGACGCAGATGTCCATCGCGCGCCGGATCTCGGTGTCGGTGGCGTGCCCCATCGCCTCGTGCAGCCAGCGGCCGAGCTCGGTCTTGATGAACGAGGTGGCCATCGTGCTGGCCACTTCGCCGGCGTTGTAGCCGCCCATGCCGTCGGCCAGCACGGCCAGCGCGTTCTCGGCGTCGACCTCGACCGAGTCCTCGTTGTTCGAGCGCGCCCGCCCGGCGTCCACCGCGTGGAAGTACTCGAAGGTCATGGCGGCTGCGGACAAGCGCGGGCTCTCTTCGCGGGCGGCGATCGGCTGCCGATTGTGCCTCGGTTCGACTGCGCCACGCCGCACGCGGCGGTGCCGAATCAAGGGGAGACGTGCGTGCCGGACGTGCGATTGGCCACGCTCCACAGCGCAGTCGCAACCGACGCCGCATCGTTCGGGCGCAGCGCCTGATCCTTCTCCAACAGCGGCTCCACCGCAGCGCACAGCGCGGCATCCAGGTCGGGCCGCAGCCGCGCCAGCGGCGGCGCCGGTTCGCTGGCCACTACGCGCAGAAGCTCACCCAGGTTGTCGGCCTGGTGCGGTCGGTGCCCGCTCAGCAGCTCGTACAGCGTGGCACCGAGCCCGTAGACATCGGCCGCCGGCCCTACCTGGCCGCCGGCGAGCTGCTCGGGCGCCATGTAGTCGGGCGAGCCGAGCGCGACGCCCGAGCGCGTCTGCGTGTGCTCGCTGCTGCGCGCCAGGCCGAAGTCGCTCAGCTTGACCACGTCCCTTGTCCATTCGATCAACACGTTGGCTGGCTTGACGTCGCGGTGCACGACGCCGCGCCGATGCGCATACGCGAGTGCCTCGGCCAGCCTCGCGCCGATGCGCGCCACCAATGGCGGCGGCAGCAGCCGCGACGCCCGCGTGTAGCGCGTGAGGTCGCAGCCGCCCACCACCTCCATCGCCATCCAGGCCCCGCGCTCGCTGGGGCCGGCATCGAGCACGGCCACGATGCCGGGATGGTCCAGCTCGTGCAGCACGGTAGCCTCGCGGCGGAAGCGCTCCAGCGCGTCGTGACGTTCGGGGGATGCGGGGCCGCTGCCCAGATCGAGCACCTTCAGCGCCACCCAGCGGCCGTTGCGCTTGTCGTGCGCCAGATAGACCTGCGACGCCGCGCCCTGACCCATCAGTCGCTCGATGCGGTAGTTCGCCAGGCCTGAAGGGGCGATCGCCTCGACAGCTGCCGCTGCCGTGTTGCGCTTGCTCATCCAGCGCCACATCGGGCCTCCCGGTGCGCGCCGGTCACCCGCTGGCGGTTTACGCCGGCGTGCGACGCTCGCGCCGGCGCTGCAGCGTCCAACCGAGCACCACGACGAGCGCGGCACCGATCGCACCGCCCGCATTGACCTGCCAGTGCGGCAACTCGCCGATGCGCGCGACCAGCGCCGGGTCGGTCAGGAACATCTCGCCGGCCAGGAAGCCGAGCAGCGCGGCGCCCGCGAGGATGATGATCGGGAAGCGCTCCATCACCTTCAGCAGCAGCGTGCTGCCGAAGATGATCAGCGGAATGCTCAGCGCCAGGCCGATCACCAGCAGCGGCACGTTGCCCTTGGCCGCCGCGGCCACCGCGAGCACGTTGTCGAGGCTCATCACCAGGTCGGCGATCAGGATGGTGCGGATCGCGATCAGCAGCCCGCCCGACTCATGGCTCGCGCCACCATCCTCGTCGTCGTCCTCCAGCATCAGCGAGACGCCGATGTACAGCAGCAGCAGCGCGCCGACGATCTTCAGCCACGGCCACTTCAGCATCTCGACCGCGATGATCGTGAGCACCACGCGCATCACGATCGCCGCCGCGCTGCCCCAGAAGATCGCCTGCTTCTGCTGCTGCTGCGGCAGCGAGCGCGCGGCCAGCGCGATCACCACCGCGTTGTCGCCCGACAGGATGATGTTGACCCAGATGATCGAACCCAACGCCGCCCAGAACGCGGCCGAGGTGAACTCCATGCAGTCTCCGTGTCGTTGTGCGGCGGGCGCGAACCAGTGTACGGTCGCGCTCCAGTGCCGGCGCTGCGGGCAACTACGAACGCGCGCGCGGCGCGGGCCGCCGCTTCAGCGCTTCACAACAGCGTCTTGAGCAGGCGCCCCATCTCGCTGGGGTTGCGCGTGACCTTGAAGCCGCACTCCTCCATGATCGCCAGCTTGGCCGCGGCGGTGTCGGCGCCGCCGGAGATCAACGCGCCGGCGTGTCCCATGCGCTTGCCTGCAGGCGCCGTCACGCCGGCGATGAAGCCGACGATGGGCTTGTTCATGTTGGCCTTGCACCAGCGCGCGGCGTCGGCTTCGTCGGGGCCTCCGATTTCGCCGATCATGATCACCGCGTCGGTCTCCGGATCGTCATTGAAGAGCTTCATCACGTCGACGTGCTTCAGGCCGTTGATCGGGTCGCCGCCGATGCCCACCGCGCTCGACTGGCCGAGCCCGATCTCGGTGATCTGAGCCACGGCTTCATAGGTGAGGGTGCCCGAGCGCGACACCACGCCGACGCGGCCCTTGCGGTGGATGTGGCCCGGCATGATGCCGATCTTGATCTGCTCGGGCGTGATCAGGCCGGGGCAATTGGGCCCGAGCAGCAGCGTCTTCTTGCCGCCGGCGGCCTCGCGGGCCTTCATGCGGTTGCGCACCA
>DASURM010000340.1:0-4474 GCA_036280035.1 Burkholderiaceae bacterium
AGCGACCGCCTTGATGCGGGCGATCATCTCGTCGGTCGCCTTGTCGACCGGCACCTTCTCGCTGAGGATGCGGTTGATCGCCTTGGCCCAGACGTTCTCGTTGTTGAGCACCGTGAACCTGTAGTTCTTGGTGAATTCGAACGGCGTCGTGCCGTTCATGAACTGGTTGTACACGGTCAGGCGGTGCGGGTCGCTCTTCCAGAACGCGCTCTGCTGTGCGGCCTTGGTCACCGGGAACCAGCGCCCGAGGGCGCCCTCGACGTATGGCGTGAGGTTCGACTCGTCGAGCATGAAGGCGACGAATTGCTTGGACAGCGGCTTCTTCTTGGCGTCCTTGAAGATGACGCCGGTCTTGACCGCCGCGCGATAGACCATCTTGGAGCCGTCAGGCTTGTTGGGGAAGCCCGCGGTGGCGATCAGTTCGGTGTAGTTCTTCTTCGCGGTGGCACGCTGCGCGTCGGTCAGCGCGCTGTTGTTCATGTCGTCGAGCCACTTGGCGGCGATCGAGATCGTCGCGTTGTGCGTCATGACGATCGTCTTGTTGTGAAACGCGGCATTGTTTTCCGGGTCCTTCCAGTTGGTCGACGACGGCGGCGTGCAGCCCTTGACGTAGACCGCGGTGTAGTCGGTCAGCGCGTTGATCAGCCCCTGCCGCACCGCGGGGTCGTCGACCAACAGCTTGCCCGAGTCGTTGACCAGCTTGACGTTGTACGCGTCCATGAAGGTGAGGAACGAGTAGAACGAGTCGCTCGAATCCACCCCCATCGGGAAGCCGGTGCCGTAGGCGCGGTTGCCGGTCTTCTGGCGGTACGCCGGCTGCACCTTGTCGCACCAGAAGCTCCAGTAGCCCTTCCAGTCGGTCGGGATGTCGCTCGGCTTGTAGCCGGCGTCGGCGAGCATGTCCTTCCAGTACTGGATATGCATCGTCTGCTGCTTGATCGGGTAGGCGTAGTACGCCCGCTTCTGCTCGGCGTTGTTCCACAGGAAGGTGGTCGCCAGCGCCGACGGCTCGAACTTGGCGCGCAACGGGTCGATGATGCTCGACACGTCTTCGAGCTTGCCGTCGTAGGCCCACTTGGCGGTGACCTGGAAGTCGAACACGTCGCCGTAGGCAACGTCGGGCACGTTGCCGGCGTCGAGCGCGGCCACCGTCTTGGGGATCATCTCCTGCGGCGCATAGAGCGACAGCTCGATCTTGACCTTCGGGTACTTGGCCTCGAACTTCTTGATCGCCGCGTGCAGCGCGTCGTCCTCCGACTTGTAGAAGCCCTTCTGCCACCAGACGGTGAGGGTTTCCTGGGCGAGCGCCGGCGCTGCGGCGAACAACACGGCGCCGGCCAGCGCGCAGGCGGACAACGACTTGATCGACATGGATGGTGTCTCCGGTGATGAATGCGGCGCGCTCGAGCCGCGCGCCGACGGGGGCGGGCAATCGTATGATGATTGCGCGACGCCGCCCAAGACCGGAGTTACCCGGTGGCGCGGCCATCGGCCAGCCGGCTCAGCGCGCCGGCTTCTCCACGTGGCCGCCGAACTGCCTGCGCAGCGCCGACAGCATCTTGTCGGCAAAGCCGTGGTCCTGGCGCGAGCGGAAGCGCGCGTACAGCGCCGCGGTCAGCACCTGCGCCGGCACCGCGGTGTCGAGCGCGGCCTGCACCGTCCAGCGGCCTTCGCCGGAGTCTTGCACCACACCGCTGTAACCCGCCAGATCGCGGTCTTCGGCCAGCGCAGTGGCGGCCAGGTCGAGCAGCCAAGACGACACCACGCTGCCGCGGCGCCAGACCTCGGCGATGTCGGCAAGGTCGAAGTCGTAGCGATGCTCGGGGCCGAACGACGACTTGTCGGCGTTGCGCAGGATGTCGAAGCCTTCGGCGAGCGCCTGCATCATTCCGTACTCGATGCCGTTGTGGATCATCTTCACGAAGTGCCCCGCGCCGGCCGGCCCGCAGTGCAGCCAGCCGTGCTCGGCGAGGCGCGTCTCGCCGGCGCGGCCGCGCGTGCGCGGCTGCGCTGCAAGCCCCGGCGCCAGCGTGTCGAACAGCGGCGCCAGCCGCTGCACCGCCGCCTCGGGCCCGCCGATCATCAGGCAGTAGCCGCGCTCCAACCCCCAAACGCCGCCGCTGGTGCCGACGTCGAGATAGTCGATGTCGCGCGCGGCCAGCATGCGCGCGCGCCGCACGTCGTCGTGGTGGTGGCTGTTGCCGCCGTCGATCGCCACGTCACCGGCGGCGAGATGCCGCCCCAGTTCGTCGATCGTCGAGTCGGTGGGCGCGCCGTGCGGCAGCATCACCCACACCGCGCGCGGCGCACCCAGACGCGACACCAGCTCGGGCAGCGAGCGCGCCGGCCGCGCGCCCTCGCGCGCCAGCGCGTCGATCGCCGCCGCGTCGCGGTCGAAGACCACGCACTCGTGGCCACCGCGCATCAGGCGCCGCACCAGGTTCGCCCCCATGCGACCCAAGCCCACCATCGCCAGTTGCATCGTCGCACTTACATGGACACCTCCCGTGTGGCAAGCGAGTTCTCGAAGTTCTGACTCGGCGGATACGACTGCGGTCTTACATCCGGCCTACTGGTGCAGTCCGGACATGCCGGCCGCTGGCCTTGATGGTCATTCGCGAGGCCGGTGCTTATCTCCTGTGGCGTGCTTTGCACGAGGCTTGGCACTTGCAACGATCCAGCTTTGCCCGGCCCGCGGTCCGACCGCTTTGCCATCACTTCATCGACTCGACTCACGCACTCTTTGCGGCGTCCACTCCTTGTCGGTTGGTTGATTCTCACGCGGTGGCCGCTTGCGCGGTACCGCTCCCGGGTCTGGCGCTTTGCCAGTCCTGCCGGTACGTCCGGCCATGGGCAATGAGTGCCCAGGCCGTGCGTGCCATCTTGTTGGCCAGCGCCACCACCGCCACGTTCAGCGGCCGGCGTGCCAGCAGTTGTTGCAGCCACGCGGGCTTGTGCTTGGCGTGCTCGATCACCGCACGCGCCCCGTGGATGAGCAGCGTGCGCAGGTACGGGTCGCCGCGCTTGCTCAGGTGCCCCACGCGCACCTTGCCGCCAGTGCCCGCGTGCGCTGGCACCAAGCCGATGCTGGCGGAGAACTCGCGCCCCGAGCGCCAAGCACGGGCATCGCCCAGCGTGGCAGCCAGCGCCGTCGAGCCCAGCACGCCGATGCCGGGCACCCGGTGGAGTTCGCGTGCGGCGGGCAACTGCTTTTGCAGCGCCGCGATCTCGCGCTCGAGCTGATCGATGCGCTGGCCAATCTGCTGGAGCATCTGCAGTTGCCCGTCCACCAGCATGCGCATCGTCGCGGGCAACTGCTCGTCGATGGCCGCGCGCTGCTCGGCCAGCGCCTTCAGCCCCGCCTGGCGTCCGCCGCGCAGCACCACACCGAACTCGTAGAGCAGCCCGCGCAAGGAGTTCACCGTGGCCGTGCGCACGCTCACCCAGTGCGACCTGGTGCGGTGCAGCGCCAGCACGGCTTGTTGCTCGACGCTCTTTTGCGGTACGCGCCGGATGTCGCTTTGCTGCGCCGCCAGCCAGATCGCTCGCGCGTCGGCCGCGTCGTCCTTGTTGCTGCGCACGAACGGGCGCACCTGTGCTGCCGGCAGCAACTGCACCTCGTGGCCCAGAGCCCCCAGCACGCGCGCCCAGTGGTGCGCGCTGCCACAGGCCTCCATCACGATGCACACCGGCTGCAACGGCGCGAAGTACGGCACAAGCTTGGCCCGCGCCAGCTTCTTGCGACCGATCTCGCCCGTCTCAGCATCGACCCAGTGCAGTTGCATCACGTTCTTGGCAATGTCCAGTCCGTAAGTCGTACGATCCATTCGGGGCCTCCGTCAGCGTGAGTTCATTCGGAACTTCACTTTGGCACTCGATGCCGTGCGACGCGGGGCCCCACCCACACCGCCGGCTCAGCCTTCTCCTTCCTCAGCGGTATTCAGCGGCCTTGGCCTCGCCTCGGCGTCGCTTCGTCGGTTGGGAGGTGTCCATGCCATCTCCTTCGTCGGCCGCCGCGGCACGAGAGCCTAGCGCAACACCTGCGGCGGCGCGCTCGGCAGTTTCTTCAGGTGCGCGCCGCGCCCGCGCGCGCTACGCTCGCGCATGCCGTTGACGACCGCGTCGCGTCGAATGGCGCGCTGCGGCGCGCTCGCGCTGCTGGCGCTTGTCGGCAGCGCCTGGGCCGACACCGGCAACGTCACCCCAGGTGGCTTCGTCAGCATCTTCCGCCACGAGGTGAAAGCGTCGCCAGAGGAAGTGTGGCGCGCGATCACGCAACTGCCGCGCTGGTGGAGCGACGAGCACACCTACTCGGGCCAGGCCGCGCGCATGAGCCTCGATCCGCAGGCCGGCGGCTGCTGGTGCGAGCGCTGGGGCGATGGCAACTCGGTGGAGCACGCACGCGTGCTGCACGCGCTGCCGCCGCGCTCGCTGCGCCTGCGCAGCGCGCTCGGCCCGCTGCAGGAGCTGCCGG
>DASURM010000341.1:0-21160 GCA_036280035.1 Burkholderiaceae bacterium
GGCTCTGGCAGTAGACGATGCCGGCGTCGCCGGGGTGCTCGTCGTTCAGCCAGCGCAGGAGCTGGGCACGGGCGTTATCCTTCTCGACGATGGCGTAGCGGATGTTCGGGCGGTCGAAGCTGCTGACGAAGCGGCGCGCGCCCTCCAGCGCCAGCCGCTGCACGATGTCGGCGCGAGTGTGCGCATCGGCGGTGGCGGTGAGCGCGATGCGCGGCACGTCGGCGAAGCGCTCGTGCAATTGCGACAGGCCGAGATACTCTTCGCGGAAGTCGTGGTCCCACTGGCTGACGCAGTGCGCTTCGTCGATCGCCAGCAGGCTGAACAGGCCGCGCTCGTGCAGCGAATCGAGCATCGCCAGGAAGCGCGGCGTCAGGATGCGCTCGGGGGCTGCGTACAGCAGCACCAGGCGGCCCGCGAGCAGTTCGCGCTCGATCTGCCGCGCCTCGTCGGACTCGAGCGTGGAGTTGAGGAACGCCGCGTGCACGCCGAGTTCCTCGAGCGCACCGACCTGGTCGTGCATCAGCGCGATCAGCGGGCTCACCACCAGCGTCACGCCGCGGCCCGCGCGGTGGCGCGCGATCGCCGGCAGCTGGTAGCACAGGCTCTTGCCGCCGCCGGTGGGCATCAGCACCAGCGCATCGCCGCCGGCGCACACGTGCTCGACGATCGAGCGCTGCGGCCCGAGGAACGCTTCGTAGCCGAACACCTCGCGCAGCAGCGGCAACGCGGCGCAGGCGGATTCGGGGGAGCTGACAGCGTCGGTCATGCAGGCGCGATGGTAGCGAGCCGCGCGCCACGGCAGCGCGTCAGCCCCGTGGGTCGGCGCCACCGCGAGGGGGCCCGCCGACGGGGGCGCCCGTCGGTGCGATGGCGCAGCCGACCCGCGTGATTATGATGACCGCCAACGGGTCGACAGTCCGCGCGACCACGCCAACAGGAGGCCATCATGGCATCGGTCAACAAGGTCATCATCGTCGGCAACCTCGGGCGCGACCCCGAGGTGCGCTACACGCCCAGCGGCGCCGCGGTGTGCAACGTGAGCATCGCCACCACCCGCAACTGGAAGAACAAGGAAAGCGGCGAGAAGCAGGAAGAGACCGAGTGGCACCGCGTGGTGTTCTACGACCGCCTGGCCGAGATCGCCGGCGAGTACCTGAAGAAGGGCCGCTCGGTCTACGTCGAGGGGCGTCTGAAGACGCGCAAGTGGCAGGACAAGGAAGGCAAGGACAACTGGACCACCGAGATCATCGCCGAGCAGATGCAGATGCTCGGCAGCCGCGAGGGCATGGGCAGTAGCGCAGCGGGCGACGACCACGGCGAGGCACGCAGCGCGCCGGCCGCGCGCGCGCCGGCGGGCAAGCCGGCTCCGAAGTCGTCGACCGGCTTCGACGACATGGACGACGACATTCCGTTCTGAGCGCGCGAGCCTGGCCGGCCGCAGGCTCAGCTGCGAGCGGCCCGCGTACGGCCCGCCGCATAGACGGCGGCCTGCACGCGCGAGCTGAGGTTCAGTTTACGCAGGATGTGCTGCACGTGGATCTTGACCGTCGTCTCGGCGATGTCGAGGGCGCGCGCGATCTCCTTGTTGCTCGCGCCTTGCGCGATGCGCGCCAGGATTTCGTGCTCGCGCGGCGACAGACTGTCGATCGGGTCGGGGTCGGGGGTTGCCGGAGCGGGAGCGGGGCCGCCGGTCAGGGACTGGAAGGCGGTGACCAGCTTGCCGGTCATCCCGGGGCTGACGATCGATTCGCCGGCGACGGTGCGCACGATCGCCTCGGCGAGGTCTTCGCTGTCGACCGTCTTCAGCAGATAACCGCAGGCGCCGGCGCGCAGCGCGGCCGCGAGGTCGCGCTCGTCTTCGCTGACGGTGAGCATCACGATGCGCGCCGCCGGCGCCACCTCCTTCAGGCCCGCCACCGCGTCGACGCCGCTGACGCCGGGCAGATGGTTGTCGAGCAGGATCACGTCGGGGCGCGTGGCCGCGGCGCGCCGGTTGGCCTCGCCGGCATCGCCCGCTTCGGCCACCACGTCGAAGCGCGGGTCGAGCGCCAGCAGCGCGATCACGCCGCGCCTGAACAACGTGTGGTCGTCGACCACCAGCATGCGGATGGGGCCGCGCCGCGTCATGCCGCCATCCGCTGCGGCTCGGGCAGCGACAGCACGACGCAGGTGCCGGCGCCGGGCGCCGACGCGACCTCGACGCTGGCGCCGATGCGCTGGGCGCGCTCGCGCATGATGCGCAGGCCGACGTGGGTCTCGTCGGGCGCCGGCTGCCCCGGCACGAAGCCGCAGCCGTCGTCGCGCACTTCGACCCGCCAGCGCGGCTGCCGCTGCACCCGCAGCCACACCGTGCGCGCGCGTGCGTGCTTGCGCACGTTGGACAGCGCCTCCTGCACCACGTGCAGCACCTGCACCTGCACGTCGGCGGCCAACGGCAGGCCGTCGCCCTCGATCGACAGGTGGGTGGCCAGGCCCGTCTGCTGCTCGAACTTGCGCAGCGTGGTCTGCAGCGCGGGCGCGATGTCTTCGGCGTTGGTGCGCGTTCGGAAGTGCACCAGCAGTTCGCGCACGTGCGACAGGCTCTCGAGCACGCCGGCCTCGAGCTCGTCGAGTGCGCGCGCGGTCTGGGCGTCGTCCTGCCGCTTGATCGCCGTGCGCAGCAGCCCGACCTGGATCTTCTGGAATGCCAGGCTCTGCGCGATCGAGTCGTGCAGCTCGCGTGCCAGCAGCCCGCGCTCGTCGGCCACCGCGGCCTCGCGCTCCAGCGCACCCGCGCGCAGGCCTTCGAGGGCGCCCGCCAGGTGGCTGGCCAGCGTCTCCAGCAGCACGCGATCGTCGTCGGCCAGTTCCGCCGGGGCGCGGTAGAACAGGCTCAATTCGCCGACCAGCCGCTCGTGCAGCCGGATCGGCACGCCGATCACGGTGTCGAAGCCCGCGCGCTCGCAGTGGCCGAGCAGGCCGCCGGCGTGCGAGCGGATCGGGATCACCTGCGTGGCGGCATGCCCCCTGACCTGGGCGCACAGGCAGTCGCCGGTGGGAACGCAATGCTCCTGGTCGATCATCTCCCGCGGCAGGCCCTCCGAGGCGAGCAGCAGGTAGCGCTGGTTCGATTCGCCAGACCAGCGCACCGCCGACGCATCGGCGCGCGCCACTTGCCGCACCTGCCTGGCGAAGCCGCGCGCCAGTTCGTCGAGCGTGGTGGCGCGCGTCGCGAAAGCCGCTGCCTCGTACAGCGCAGCGAGTCTGGCGTGCTCGGTCTCCAGGCGCAGTGTCTTCTCGCGGACCCTGGCCTCCAGGTTCTGGTACAGCCCCTGCAGCGTGGCGGCCATGCGGTTGAACCCGTTCGACAGCGCGCCGAACTCGTCGGCCGACGTCACGTCGACGCGCACGCCGAGGTCGCCCCCGCCGACGAGTGCCAGCCCGGCCTGCAGCCGCACCAGCGGATCGAAGATGAACAGGTACGCCGAGTAGACCAGCGCCACCGCGCTGGCGATCGCCAGCGCCACCAACATGAACTGCAACGCGTTCAGGATGGCCGTCAGGCGCGCCATCTGCCGCTCGATGGCCGACACGAAGTCGTCGATGTGCTCGACGAACTGTTCGGCTTGCCGGGTGGCATCGGAGGCGGCCGGCGCGGCGGCCCACTCGCTGCGCAACGCCAGCCAGCCGCGCTGCACTCGCGCGAACGCGGCTTGCGATCGATCGTCGCGCGGCACCACCAACGGCCGCGACGGGTCGCCGCTGCGCAGCGTCGCCACGCTGCGGTCGAACTCCGCGGTCAGGGCGTCGATGCGCGCCGGGTCGGCGCGCGGCAGTGCCTGCGCCAGGCGCCAGGTCTGCATGCGCATGCGGCCGGCTTCGTTGAGCGCCGCGGCGCCGCCTTCGAGCTGCCAGGTGATCCACAGCGTGATGCCGATCGACGCCAGCACCAACAACAGCAGCGTGCCGCCGACTGCGCCCAGCTTCGCGGAGAGGGTCCAGGATCGACGCATGCGCGCACTGTAAGGGTGCGGCCCCGGCGCCGTCTTGGCGGAAGTCAACGCGATCGCGTCGTCGGCGTCTATTGCACCAGCGGCGTGGTCGCGGCGTCGAGCGCAACCCCCTCGATGCGCGCCCGGCCTGCCAGCAACTGAAGGTACTGGCGCAACGCGGTGGTGAAAGCCTGCTGACGCAGCGTCTGCGTCACCGCCGAGTGCACGGCCTCGAAGGCGGGCATCACTCCGGCCTCGCGGGCCAGCACCTCGACGACGTGCAGACCGAATCGGCTGTGCACCAGCCGCGGCAGCACCCCGACCTCGCTGCGGCCGAACAGTTCGCGCGCGAACTCCGGCGCGCAGTCGTCGGCGGCCAGCCAACCGAGGTCGCCACCGTGCGCGCCGCTGGGGCAGTTTGAGGTCTCGCCGGCGACCTGCGCAAAGCGGTCGGCCGCGCCGGCGCAGCGCAGATCGAGCAGGCAGGCCTCGGCTCGCTTGCGCAGCGCCACCACATCGACACCCGGCGTGACCGCGAACAACACATGGCGCGCCCGCACGCGCTCGCCCACCGCGAAGCGCGAAGCGTTCGCGGCGTGGTAGCGCCGGCAGGCTTCATCCGAAGGCTCGGGCTGCTGCAGTTCGCGCTCGAGCAGCGCCTCGATCGCCGTGCCGGCCGCCTCGCTCATCGCGCCGGCCGTTGGCGCGGGGTCGTCTGCCGCCAGCAAGCCAGCGGCGATGGCGGCCTGACGCAGCAGCTCGGTGCAAGCGCGCTGGCGCAGCTCTTCGTCGCCGAGCGCCTCGTGGGCTTCGGCTAGCGCGACGTCGTTGACGTGGGGCTGGGTGGACACGTTGGCCACGGCCTGCCTCAGGCGGCGCTGCGCGGCTGGTTCTGGCCGGGCGGCACGTTGAGCCGGCGCGAGCGCACGATCTGGTACGGCCGGAACAGGTAGGCCACGCTGGCCAGGCCGCTCCACACGTGCACCAGGCGGCTGAACGGCAGCAGCAGGAAGATCGTCATGCCGAGCACCATGTGCACCTTGAACGGCCAGTCGACGGCCACCAGGATGCTGGCGTCGGGGCGGAAGGTGGCGATGCGCTGCGACCACTCCGACAGCACCAGCATCATGCCGCCGTCGATGTGCCGCAGCGAGTACGGCAGCGTGATCAGGCCGAGCGCGAGCTGCACCCACAGGATGATCAGGATCGCGATGTCGGTGCGGTGGCTGGTCAGGCGGATGCGATCGTCGAACAGGCGCCGGTGCAGCAGCAGCGAGATGCCGACGAAGCACATCAGCCCGGCGGTGCCGCCCGAGGCGACCGCGAGGATCTGCTTGTGCTCCACCGAGATGAAGTGCTCGTACAGCGTGTGCGGCGTCAGCAGGCCCACCGTGTGCCCGAGCAGCAGGAACAGGATGCCGATGTGGAACAGGTTGCTGCCCCAGCGCAGCTGGCCGGCGCGCAATAGCTGCGACGAATCGCTCTTCCACGTGTACTGGTCGCGGTCGAAGCGCGCCAGGCTGCCCATCAGGAACACCGCCAGGCAGATGTACGGGTAGACGGTGAACAGAAAGCTGTGCACGGCGAGGTTCATGGACGGGCTCCCGGTTGGGCGGCCGCCGGCCGCTTGACGAGGTGGATCGGCTGCGGCTGCCCGGGGGCGGCCTGCCCCTCGGTCGAGCAGCCGTCGAAGGCGGGCGGTTCGCTCCAGCTGTCGTCGAGCGCGGGCTCGGCGGCCAGCGCCACCGGGGCGGCGGCAACGCCCGCGAGGTCGAGCACGGCGGCCAGCACGCTGGCGTAGCCGCTCTCGCGCGCCAGCAACGCGCTGAAGATCGCCTGCACGATGTGCGCGATCTCGCGCAGGAACTCGCGCGCCTGGGCCGCCGGCTGGGTCGACGCGTACTCGAGCACGACGCTCAGGTGGTCGGGCAGTTCGCCCGGCGCCAGCAGCAGGCCCGCCTGCTCGTAGGTCTTGACCAGGTCGACCATTGCCGGGCCGCGGTCGCGCGAATCGCCGTGCACGTGCTCGAACAGGTGCAGCGCGGTGCTGCGCCCGCGGTCGAACAGCTCGACGTAGGCAGCCTCGGCGTCGAGCGGTTGCGCCGCGCGCAGGCGCTCGCTCAACGCGTCGATCTCGGCCAGGCGGCCCGGGCCCAGCGCCCGCTCGGCGTGCAGCGCGGCGCTCGCCTCGTGCAGGTGCTCGCGCAGCGCGTCGTCGGGGTAGCCGAGCAGGCGTGCCAGCACGCGCAGCGTGATCGTCATGCGCGGCGTCTCGGGTTTGAAGACGCTCATCGCTCAGACCTCCGCCTTGATGGGAATCGTGCGCTTCTTCTCGCTGCCGAACAGGCTGGTCTCGGTGACGCCCTCGGAGCAGCCGTTGCCGAAGCTGAAGCCGCAGCCGCCGCGCACGTTGAACGCGTTCTCCGCGTACTCGCGGTGCGTGGTCGGGATCACGAAGCGGTCTTCGTAGTCGGCGATCGCCATCACGCGGTACATGTCCTCGACCTCGTCGACGCTGACGTTGACCTGGTCGATCGCCGCGCGGTTGGGCTGGCCGTCGACGTGCTTGCTGCGTTGGTACGCGCGCATCGCCAGCAGGCGCTCGAGCGCGCGCACCACCGGGGCGGTGTCGCCGGCGGTCAGCAGGTTGGCCAGGTACTTGACCGGGATGCGCAGCTGGTTGACGTCGGGGATCTCGCCGTTGGCGCCGAGCTGACCGGCGTTGGCCGCGGCGGTGATCGGCGACAGCGGCGGCACGTACCAGACCATCGGCAGCGTGCGGTACTCCGGGTGCAGCGGCAGCGCCACCTTCCATTGCACGGCCATCTTGTAGACGGGGCTGCGGCGCGCGCCCTCGAGCCAGTTGTCGGGCACGCCGTCGAGCTGCGCCTGCGCGATCACCTGCGGGTCGTTCGGGTCGAGGAAGATGCCGAGCTGCGCCGCGTACAGGTCGCGGTCGTGCTCGACGCTGGCGGCCTCGGCGATGCGGTCGGCGTCGTACAGCATCACGCCGAGGTAGCGGATGCGGCCGACGCAGGTTTCGGAGCACACCGTGGGCTCCCCGGCCTCGATGCGCGGGTAGCAGAAGGTGCACTTCTCGGCCTTGCCGCTCTTCCAGTTGTAGTAGATCTTCTTGTACGGGCAGCCGCTGACGCACATGCGCCAGCCGCGGCACTTGTCCTGGTCGATCAGCACGATGCCGTCTTCCTCGCGCTTGTAGATCGAGCCCGAGGGGCAGCTCGCGACGCACGACGGGTTCAGGCAGTGCTCGCACAGCCGCGGCAGGTACATCATGAAGGTGTTCTCGAACTGGCCGTAGATGTCCTTCTGGATGTCGTCGAAGTTGCGGTCCTTGCTGCGCTTGGAGAATTCGCCGCCGAGGATCTCCTCCCAGTTCGGGCCCCAGACGATCTTGTCCATCCGCTTGCCGGTGATCAGGCTGCGCGGCCGCGCGGTCGGCGCGGCCTTCATCTCGGGCGCGCTGTGCAGGTGGTCGTAGTCGAAGGTGAACGGTTCGTAGTAGTCGTC
The DNA here is from genome assembly GCA_036280035.1 of Burkholderiaceae bacterium. Taxonomy (GTDB): domain Bacteria; phylum Pseudomonadota; class Gammaproteobacteria; order Burkholderiales; family Burkholderiaceae_C; genus JAEUPI01. The sequence goes on from DASURM010000341.1 coordinate 7,500, forward strand.
GATCTGCGGCAGGTTCGGATTGGCGAAGATGCGCATCAGCAGCTTCCACTTGCCGCCCTGGCGCGGCTCGATCGAGCCGTCGGCGCGGCGCACCCAGCCGCCGTTCCATTTGTCCTGGTTCTCCCACTCCTTCGGGTAGCCGATGCCCGGCTTGGTCTCGACGTTGTTGAACCAGGCGTACTCCATGCCCGGCCGGCTGGTCCACACGTTCTTGCAGGTCACGCTGCAGGTGTGGCAGCCGATGCACTTGTCGAGGTTGAGCACCATGCCGATCTGTGCACGGACTTTCATGGGGCCTCCCGCAGAGCCGTCTCAAGGGAGGCAGCCCCCTCGGGGGGCAGCGAACGAAAGTGAGCGTGGGGGTTCACGGCGTCTCTCCTTGTGATTGGAACGCGCGGGCCAGCTCGTCGCCGCGCGGGGTGTCGAGCCAGTCGACCTTGTTCATCTTGCGCACCACGACGAACTGGTCGCGGTTGGAGCCGATCGTGCCGTAGTAGTTGAAGCCGTACGACAGCTGCGCGTAGCCGCCGATCATGTGGGTGGGTTTCAGCACGATGCGGGTCACCGAGTTGTGGATGCCGCCGCGCACGCCGGTGATCTCGCTGCCGGGCGTGTTGATGATCTTCTCCTGCGCGTGATACATCAGCACCATGCCCGGATTGACGCGCTGGCTCACCACCGCGCGCGCCGCGATCGCGCCGTTGATGTTGAACAGCTCGACCCAGTCGTTGTCCTCGACGCCGGCCTTCCTGGCATCGTCCTCGCTCAGCCAGATCACCGGCCCGCCGCGGTTGAGCGTGAGCATGATCAGGTTGTCGCTGTAGGTGCTGTGGATGCCCCACTTCTGGTGCGGCGTGATGAAATTGAGCAGGATTTCGGGGTTGCCGTTGGGCTTGATGTTGTGGATGCCCGAGGTGGACTTCAGGTCCACCGGCGGCCGGTAGCTGCCGAAGCCCTCGCCGAAGGCGACCATCCAGGGGTGGTCCTGGTAGAACTGCTGGCGCCCGCTCAGCGTGCGCCACGGAATCAGCTCGTGCACGTTGGTGTAGCCCGAGTTGTAGCTGACGGTCTCGCTCTCGATGCCGCTCCAGGTCGGCGAGGTGATGATCTTGCGCGGCTGCGCCTGGATGTCGCGATAGCGGATCTTCTCGTCCTCGCGGTGCAGCGCCAGGTGCTTGTGGTCGCGGCCGGTGATCTTCGACAGCGCCTCCCAGGCCTTGACCGCGACGTGCCCGTTGGTCTCGGGCGCGAGCTGCAGGATCACCTCGCAGGCATCGATGTCGGTGACGATCTGCGGCATGCCCTGCGTGGCCCCTTCGGCCAGCGTGACGCCGTTGAGCTGGCCGAGCTGGGTGACCTCGGTCTCGGTCTTCCAGGCGATGCCCTTGCCGCCGTTGCCGAGCCGGTTCATCAGCGGGCCCAGCGCGGTGTAGCGCTTGAAAAGGTTCGGATAGTCGCGCTCGACCACCGTGATCTGCGGCGCCGTCTTGCCGGGAATCAACTCGCACTGGCCGCGCTTCCAGTCGGACACGCCCAGCGGCTGCCCGAGTTCGCCCGGCGTGTCGTGCATCAGCGGCGTCAGCACGACATCCTTCTCGACGCCGAGGTGGCCGACGCAGACCTCGCTGACGGCCTGTGCGAAGCCCTTGTAGATCTCCCAGTCGCTGCGCGAGTGCCACACCGGGTCGACCGCCGCCGACAACGGGTGGACGAACGGGTGCATGTCGGTGGTGTTGAGGTCGTTCTTCTCGTACCAGCTCGCGGTGGGCAGCACGATGTCGGAGTACAGGCAGGTGGTGCTCATGCGGAAGTCGAGCGTCACCAGCAGATCGAGCTTGCCCTGCGGCGCCTGCTCGTGCCAGGTGACCTCGGTCGGCTTGGCATCGTCGCGGCCGAGATCCTGCCCCTGCACGCCGTGGCTGGTGCCCAGCAGGTGCTTGAGGAAGTACTCGTGACCCTTGCCGCTCGAGCCCAGCAGGTTGGAGCGCCACACGAACAGGTTGCGCGGCCAGTTCTGCGGCGCATCGGGATCCTCGCAGCTCAGCTGCAAGGTGCCGTCTTTCAGCGCGCGGGCCACGTAGTCCTTGGGGTCGAGCCCGGCGGCGGCGGCGTCCTTGGCCACGCGCAGCGGGTTGGTCTTGAGTTGCGGTGCGCTCGGCAGCCAGCCCATGCGCTCGGCGCGCACGTTGTAGTCGATCATGGTGCCGCCCCACTGGCGCGCGTCGGCCAGCGGCGAGACGATCTCCTCCAGCCCGAGCTTCTCGTAGCGCCACTGGTCGGTGTGCGCGTAGAAGAAGCTGGTGCCGTTCATCTGCCGTGGCGGGCGGATCCAGTCGAGAGCGAAGGCGAGCACCGTCCAGCCGGTCTGCGGGCGCAGCTTCTCCTGGCCCACGTAGTGCGCCCAGCCGCCGCCGCTCTTGCCGATGCAGCCGCACAGCATCAGCAGATTGATCACGCCGCGGTAGTTCATGTCGGTGTGATACCAGTGGTTCATCCCCGCACCGATGATCACCATCGACTTGCCGTGCGTCTTGTCGGCGTTGTCGGCGAACTGGCGCGCCACCGTCACGATCTGCTGCCGCGCCACGCCGGTGATCGCTTCGGCCCAGGCCGGCGTGTAGGCTGCGTCGTCGTCGTACGACTTGGCACCGCTGCCCAGGCCGCGGTCGATGCCGTACTGCGCCGCCTGCAGGTCGAACACCGTGGCCACCCAGGTTTCGCGCTGGTCGCCGGCCTTGCCCAGCCGCAGCCGCACCGCGGGCACCTTGACGTGGTTGACCTGGCCCTGCAGCGCATGCGCCTTGAACGGCGGCACCGCGGCGCCGCCGAAGTACGGCAGGCCGACGCCGACGACCTCGTGCGCCTGCGCGCCGTCTTCGAGCACCGACAGCTTCAGCTTCACCTCGGCGCCGTGGCGCGCCTCCTTGGCCTCGAGGTTCCAGCGTCCGGCGTCGCCGCGGCCCTCGGGGCCCCAGCGAAAGCCCACCGAGCCGTAAGGCAGCACCGCGCGGCCGTTGCTGTCGAAGGCGACGGTCTTCCACTCGGGGTTGTTGTCCTGGCCCAGCTTGCCGTTGAAGTCGCTGGCGCGCAGGTAGCGGCCCGGCACCAGCGTGGTCTTGCCATCGGGCAGCCGGTGCTCCTCGAGCATCACCAGCAGCGGCAGGTCGGTGTAGCGGCGTGCGTAGTCGTCGAAATAGGCGCTGCGCTTGTCGAAGTAGAACTCCTTCAGCGCCACGTGGCCCATCGCCATCGCCAGCGCAGCGTCGGTGCCCTGCTTGGGGTGCAGCCAGAGGTCGGACAGCTTGGCCACCTCGCTGTAGTCGGGGCTGACGGCCACCGTCTTGGTGCCCTTGTAGCGCACCTCGGTGAAGAAGTGCGCGTCGGGCGTGCGCGTCTGCGGCACGTTGGAGCCCCAGGCGATGAGGTAGGTGGAGTTGTACCAGTCGGCCGATTCGGGCACGTCGGTCTGCTCGCCCCAGGTCTGCGGGCTCGACGGCGGCAGGTCGCAGTACCAGTCGTAGAAGCTCAGACAGACACCGCCGAGCAGGCTCAGGTAGCGCGAGCCCGAGGCGTAGCTGACCATGCTCATCGCCGGGATCGGCGAGAAGCCGACGACGCGATCGGGGCCGTGGGTCTTGATCGTGTAGACGTTGGCCGCGGCGATCAGCTGGTTCACCTCGTCCCAGCTGCTGCGCACGAAGCCGCCCATGCCGCGCACATGCTGGTAGTCGCGCCGGGCTTCGGGGTTCTCGACGATCGAGGCCCACGCGTCGACCGGCGTGCGGTGCGCCTTCAACGCGGTGCGCCAGCGCTCGAGCAGGCGGCCGCGCACCATCGGGTACTTCACCCGGTTGGCGCTGTACAGGTACCACGAGTAGCTGGCGCCGCGCGCGCAGCCGCGCGGCTCGTGGTTGGGCATGTCCCAGCGCGTGCGCGGGTAGTCGGTCTGCTGGGTTTCCCAGGTGACGATGCCACCCTTGACGTAGATCTTCCACGAGCAGCCACCGGTGCAGTTGACGCCGTGCGTGCTGCGCACGATCTTGTCGTGCGCCCAGCGGTTGCGGTAGGCATCCTCCCAGGTGCGGTCTTCTCCTGTGGCCACCCCGTGGCCGCCGGCGAAGGACTCCCTGGGCAGCGTGAAGTAGGCCAGCCGGTCGAGAAAGTGGCTCATGAGTGCGGGCTCCGGGTTTCAGCAGGGCATCGGCGCATTGCGTCGCGCGTAGTACCACCAGGTGACGCCGATGCACAGTAGGTAGAACACGATGAACACGTACAGCGCCGCCTCGGCCCCGCCGGTCAGGTCGATCGAGCTGCCATAGCTCTTGGGGATGAAGAATCCGCCGTAGGCGGCGATCGCCGCCGAGAAGCCGAGCGCCGCGGCCGCTTCGGTGTTGCCCTCCTTGGTGGCACGCTGCACCGCTTCGTGGTCGTCGGGGTCGACTTCGCGCAGCTTCTGCGTCAGGAAGATCACCGGGATCATGCGGAAGGTCGAGCCGTTGCCGATGCCGGTGGTCAGGAACAGCACGAGGAAGCTGACGAAGAAGCCCGCGAACGAACCGCCGCTGCCACCGCTGGGCAGGAAGTGCAGCACGCCACCGACCGCGCAGGCCATGACGACGAAGTTCCACAACGTCACCCTGGCGCCACCGAGCTTGTCGGCCATCCAGCCGCCGAACGGGCGCACCACTGCACCCACCAGCGGGCCGAGCCAGGCGAAGGCCAGCGGGTTGACGTTCGGGAACTGGCTCTTGATCAGCAGCGGGAAGCCCGCGGCGTAGCCGATGAACGATCCGAAGGTGCCGAGGTACAGGAAGCACATCAACCAATTGTGCTTGCGTCGGAAGATCACCGCCTGCTCGGCGAACGAGGCCTTGGCTTGGGCCAGGTCGTTCATGCCGAACCACGCGGCCAGCGAGGCGAGCGCGATCCACGGCACCCAGATGAACGCGGCGTTCTGCGTCCACACCAGCATCGTCTGACCGCCCTTGACGATGGTCTGCGGATCGCCGCCGAAGATGCCGAAGATCCCCGCCGTCACCACCAGCGGACTCAGGAACTGCACCACCGAGACCCCGAGGTTGCCGAGCCCCGCGTTGACGCCCAGCGCCGATCCCTTGCGCTCCTTCGGGAAGAAGAAGCTGATGTTGGCCATGCTGGAGCTGAAGTTGCCGCCGCCGAAGCCGCACAGCAACGCCAGCACCAGCATCGTCGGGTAGCTGGTGGTGTTGTCCTGCACCGCGAAGCCGATGCCCAGGGCCGGGATCAGCAGCGACGCGGTGGAGAAGGCCGTCCAGCGCCGGCCGCCGAACAGCGGCACCATGAATGAATAGAAGATGCGCAGCGTCGCGCCGCTGAGCGCCGGCGCCGCCGCCAGCCAGAACAGCTGGTTGGTCGAATACTTGAAGCCCAGGGTGGGCAGGTTGACGGCCACCACGCTCCAGACCTGCCAGATCGCGAACGCCAGGAACAGCGCCGGCACCGAAATCCACAGGTTGAGCTTGGCGATCGCCTCGCCTTCGCGCTCCCAGAAGGCCTTGTCCTCCGGGGTCCAGATGTGAAGCGTGCGCGGGGCGCGCAGTGATTGCGTAGGCATTGTCACTCCCGGTTCAACGCGCGAAGACGCGCGACAGCGGCGAGGCGGGCGCGTGGGAGCCCATCACCTCGGTCTTGCGGACTTCGGTCCAGTACATCCAGATCAGCGAGACCCAGACCACGCCGTACATCAGCATGAAGGCGCTGGAACGCACACCCGTCAGGTCGAGCAGGGCACCGAACAGGATCGGCAGCACGAAGCCGCCGAGGCCGCCCGCGAGGCCGACGATGCCGCTGATGGTGCCGATGTTGAGCGGATAGTCGTCGCTGATGTACTTGAAGACGCTGGCCTTGCCGAAGGCCCATGCGATACCCAGCACGAACATCAGTGCCGTGAAGCCGTAGACGTTCAGCCCGATGTGGAAGCTGCGCGGGCCGTCGACCGTGAGCACGGTGAAGTCGGTCTGCGGGTAGCTCAGCAGGAAAAGGCAGATCCAGCTCACCCACATCACCCACCAGGTGACGCTGTGCGCGCCGAAGCGGTCGGCCATGACGCCACCGATGGCGCGCAGCACGCCTCCGGGCAACGAGAAGCAGGCGGCCAGCAGGGCGGCGACGCGCACGTCGAGCCCGAACTCGCCCACGTAGTACTGCACCATCCACAGGCTCAGCGCCACATAGCCGCCGAACACGATGCTGTAGTACTGGCAGTACTTGAGCACCCGCGGATCCTTCAGCGCCTTGAGCTGGTCGACGAACCGCGTGTTCGACGGCGCCAGGTGCGCCGGGTCGCTGGCGCTGCCCAGCCAGAAGACGATCACCGTGCCGAGCATGATCGCGGCGTAGACCTGCGGCACCATGGTCCAGCCGAAGGCGACCATCAACGCCGGCGCCACGAACTTGTTGACCGCGGCGCCCGAGTTGCCCGCGCCGTAGACGCCCATCGCCATGCCCTGGCGGTGCTTGGGGAACCAGCGCGCGACGTAAGGGGTGCCCACCGAGAACGAGCCGCCGGCCAGGCCGACGAACAGGCCGATGATCAGAAAGTGCCAGAAGGCGCTGGCATAGGACATCAGCCAGATCGCGGGCACGGTGACGGCCATCAGCACCGTCATCACGATGCGGCCGCCGTACCTGTCGGTCCAGATGCCCAGCGGCACGCGAATCAGCGAGCCGGTGAGCACCGGCGTGGCCATCAGCAGGCCGAACTCGGTGGCGTTGAGCTTCAGCGCCGCCTTCAGCGGGATGCCGATGACGCCGAACATCATCCACACCATGAAGCACACGGTGAAGGCCAGGGTGCTGACGACGAGCACCGACCAGGATTTGCGGGGGAGGGGCGGATTCGAGGTTGCCATGCCGTTTCGCCTTTCGTCGCTCGACTGTCGCGCGCCGGATGCGTCCCGGCCATCGATCCGATGGCCGGCAGCGGCACGGCAGGTGGACGATGGCGCTGCAGCGCGCATCGTTCGGAAGAACTACCCCAGGCAGCCATCGTGGTCCGATTTGCGCCGGATCAACCCGGGTGCGCGGCGATTCGGCTTTCGTTCGTCCCGAACCGGGCAGCCGAATCGGCCGCTTCGCCGGCGCCAGCCGGGAGGTGACCATAGATACCGTGGCGGGTATATGCTAGGATACGGGCATGGGTATGAACATCGAACCGCTGCCGACACCTGCGTGGGCCGCCCGGTGCCGGATGCTGCGTTGGGCCACGGCCGGCGCGCTGTGGCTGGCGGCCACCGTGAACGCCGCTGCGCCGGCGGTCCCGACGCTGCTGGCGCAGCCCGGTGGCGAGGGCGGCGCGCTGGTGCTCGACGGCACGGTGCAGGCGGTGCGCCAGTCGACGCTGGCGGCGCAGGTAGCCGGCAATGTCGTGACGCTGGCCGTCAAGGCGGGCGACCGCGTCAAGGGCGGCCAGGTGATCGCGCGCATCGACGATCGCGATGCGCAGGCCGGCTTGATGCGCGCGCAGGCCGGCGTGGCCGAAGCGCAGGCGCAATGGCGCAACGCGCAACTCAACAGCCAGCGCACGCGCGACCTGCGTGCGCAGGGCTTCATCAGCCAGTCGGCGCTCGACGTCGCCGACACCCAGTTGCAGGCGGCGCAGGCCAACCTCAACCAGGCGCAGGCGGCGCAGGCGCAGGCCGCGCTGGTGCGAGGCTTTGCCACCGTGAGCGCACCGTTCGACGCCGTGGTGCTGGCCACGCTGGTGGAGGCGGGCGACCTCGCGACACCCGGGCGCGCGCTGGCGACGGTCTACGCACCCGGTGCGATGCGCGCGGTGGTGCAGGTGCCGTCGTCGCGTGCCGCGCTGGCGCGCGAAGCGCAGCAGCTGCAGGTGCTGCTGCCCGACGGGCGCGCGGTCGAGCCCAGCGCGCGCACGGTGTTGCCGAGCGCCGATCCGGTTTCGCAGACCGTGGAGTGGCGGCTCGACTTGCCGACCGAGGCGCTGCCCGGCCTGTTGTCGGGGCAGACGGTGGAGGTGCGCTTCGCGGCCGCAGGTGCTGGCCCGGCGGCGACGATCGTCGTGCCGTCGGCGGCCGTGCTGCGGCGCGGCGAGCTGACCGCGGTGTACGTGGTACAGGGCGACCGCTTCGTGCTGCGCGCTGTGCGCGCAGGCCGCGACCGCGCCGCGGCCGGCACCGAGGTGTATGCAGGCTTGCAGCCCGGCGAGCGCGTCGCGGCCGACGCGGTGAGGGCGGGACTGGCAGGCGCCGTGCCGCAAGCCGGCGCGTCGCCGCTGGCCACGCGCTGAGGAGCGCGCCGTGCCGCACGACGCTGCCTCTCCACAGCCCGACGCGCTGCGCGGCACCGAACCCGCCACGCCTCGACTCGGCGTCGCCGGTCGCCTGGCCGCTGCGTTCCAGGCCAACGCACTGACCCCGCTGCTGGCGCTGGTGGCGCTGCTGCTGGGGCTGTTCGCGGTGCTCGTCACGCCGCGCGAGGAAGAGCCGCAGATCAACGTGACGATGGCCGACGTGATCGTCGGCTTCCCTGGCGCGAGCAGCGCCGACGTGCAGGCGATGGTGGCCAAGCCGGCCGAACAGGTGCTCGGCCAGATCGCCGGCATCGAACACACCTACTCGGTGTCGCGCCCCGGCGTGGTGGTGGTGACGGTGCAGTTCAAGGTCGGGGTGCCGCGCACCGAGGCGCTGGTGCGCCTGTACGACGTGCTCAACGCCAACCAGGACTGGCTGCCGCGCGACCTCGGCACGCTGCCGCCGATCGTCAAGCCCAAGGGCATCGACGACGTGCCGGTGCTCGCAGCCACGCTGTGGAGCGCCAACGACACGCCAGCCAACGACCTCGAGCGCATCGCGCGCAGCCTGGAGGGCGAACTCAAGCGCGTGCCCGGCACGCGCGAAGTGCAGACCATCGGCGGCCCTGGCCGCGCGATCCAGGTGGCGCTGGAGCCGAACCGTCTACGCGAACGCAATGTCGACGTGGCGCGGCTGCGGGCCACGCTGGCTGCCGCCAACCTGGGCATGCCTGCCGGCGCGGTGATCGAGCCGCAGGGTACCGGCTCGCAGCTGCTCAGCGTCGAGACGGGTCAGTACCTGCGCAGTGCCGACGAGGTGGGCGACCTCGTCGTCGGTGTCCACGGCGGGCGACCGGTGTACCTGCGCGAAGTCGCGCACATCGAGGCGGGCGCCGCGCAGCCCAGAGCCTATGTGTGGCACACCCCGGGCGTCGCTGCCTCGGCGCCGGCAGGCGGCGTGCATCCGGCTCTGACCGTCACCGTCACCAAGAAGCCGGGCCAGAACGCCGTCGACGTGGCCCGCGCGGCGCGCGCGCGGCTCGACGAGCTGCGCAACACCGTGCTGCCGCCGGAGGCGCAACTCACCATCTCGCGCGACTACGGCGAGACCGCCGCCGAAAAGGCCAACAAGTTGATCCAGAAGCTGGCGTTCGCCACCGCGTCGGTGATCGCGCTGGTGGGTCTGGCGCTCGGCCGTCGAGAGGCGGTGATCGTCGGCGCCGCGGTGATCCTGACGCTGACCGCCACCTTGTTCGCGAGCTGGGCCTGGGGCTTCACGCTGAACCGGGTTTCGCTGTTCGCGCTCATCTTCTCGATCGGCATCCTGGTCGACGATGCGATCGTGGTGGTGGAGAATATCCATCGCCACCAGCAGCTCGAGCCCGAGCGGCCGCTGCGCGAGATCATCCCGCTTGCCGTCGACGAAGTCGGTGGCCCGACGATCCTGGCCACGCTCACCGTGATCGCGGCGCTGCTGCCGATGGCGTTCGTCAGCGGGCTGATGGGCCCGTACATGAGCCCGATCCCGATCAACTCGAGCCTCGGCATGGCGCTGTCGCTGGCGATCGCCTTCACGGTGACGCCGTGGCTCGCGCTCAAGCTGATGAGGGGGCACCCCGCCAAAGCCCACGCGGGTGCACCGGGCCACCTGGGCGAGCGGCTGCAGCGCGGCTTCCACGCGCTGCTGATGCCGCTGCTCGACAGCGCGCGCAAGCGCTGGCTGCTGGCCGCAGGCATCGTCGCCGCGCTGCTGCTGTCGGTGGGGCTCGCCGCGATCCAGGCGGTGGTGCTGAAGATGCTGCCGTTCGACAACAAGAGCGAGTTCGCGCTCGTCGTCGAAATGCCCGCCGGCACGCCGCTCGAGGACACCGCGGCCACGCTGCAGGCGCTGGGTGCGCATCTCGCGCAGCAGCCCGAAGTGCGCGACCTGCAGGGCTATGCCGGCACCGCGAGCCCGATCACCTTCAACGGCCTGGTGCGCCAGTACTACCTGCGCGCCGACCCCGAACAAGGCGAACTGCAGATCAACCTCGTCGACAAGCACCATCGCAGCGAGCAGAGCCACACCATCGCGCAGCGTCTGCGGCCGGAGCTCGAGCGCATCGCCAGCGTCCGCCACGCGCGGCTGAAGGTGGTCGAGGTGCCGCCGGGCCCGCCGGTGATGAGCCCGCTGGTGGCCGAGGTCTACGGCCCCGACGAAGACGGCCGTCAGCGGCTCGCGCAGCGCGTGGCCGCTGCCTTCGCGAACACGCCCGACATCGTCGGCATCGACACCACGCTGAAGGAGGATGCGCCGCGCGCCTTCCTGCGCGTGCAGCGCAGCAAGGCCGAGTCGCTCGGCATCCCGGTGGCCACCATCGCGCAGACGGTGCAAGGCGCGCTGTCGGGCGTCGATGCCGCCTATCTGCACGACGGTCAGGCCAAGCTGCCGGTGCCGGTGCGGCTGCAGTTGCCGCGCGAGTCGCAGGTGGGGCTCGAATCGCTGCTGGCGTTGCCGCTGCGCGCGGCCAACGGGCAGCTCGTGCCGCTGAGCGAGCTGGTGCGCATCGAGCGTGGCGTGATCGACAAGCCGCTGTACACCAAGGATCTGCAAGGCGTGAGCTACGTGTTCGGCGACGTCGGGCTGCGCGCCGGTGGGGGCGGGCTGCCCGATTCGCCGCTGTACGGGCTGTTCGCGATCCGCGCGCCGCTGCAGGTGGCGGCGCTGCCGAGCACCGGCGAGCTGGGCGAGTACTGGATCCGCCAGCCGAGCGACCCGTATCGCCAGTACGCCATCAAGTGGGACGGCGAGTGGCACATCACCTACGAGACCTTCCGCGACATGGGGGCGGCCTACGCGGTGGGTCTGGTGCTGATCTACCTGCTGGTGGTGGCGCAGTTCAGGAGCTACTCGACGCCGCTGGTGATCATGGCGCCGATCCCGCTGACCATCATCGGCGTGATGCCGGGCCACGCGCTGCTCGGCGCGCAGTTCACCGCCACCTCGATGATCGGCATGATCGCGCTGGCGGGCATCATCGTGCGCAACTCGATCCTGCTGGTCGACTTCATCGAGCTGCAGCTCGCGCGCGGCGTGGCGTTCAAGCAAGCGGTGGTCGAGTCGGCCGCGGTGCGCGCGCAACCGATCGCGCTCACCGCGCTGGCGGCCATGATCGGCGCGCTGTTCATCCTCGACGACCCGATCTTCAACGGCCTGGCCGTGTCGCTGATCTTCGGCATCCTGGTGTCGACGCTGCTGACGCTGGTCGTGATCCCGGTTCTGTACTACGCCGCCTACCGGCGGCGCTACGAAGACACCCCATGAAGGCGCCTGCACGATCCCGCATGCACGAGTCGAGTCACGACGCCACGGCCCGCCCGCAGCGCGCGGCGACAATGCCGCGAGGCCGCCCGGCGGCCACACCCGAGGTCTGCACGATGGCACAGCTCAGCGACGAGACGGCGCGCACCGATCTGCTCAACCGACTCAAGCGCGCCGAAGGCCAGATTCGCGGCGTGCAGCGGATGATCGAAAGCGGGGACTCATGCCTGGACATCGCCGCCCAGATGGCCGCTGCGCGCAAGGCGCTCGATGCCGCCTACGTGCGCATGACGGTGTGCTTCATGCAGCAGGAGCTGCAGTCGCGGCTGGCCCCCGATGGCAAGCGCGCGCAAGAGTTGGCCAGCGTGCTCGACGACGTGCAGGCCCTGCTCGGCAAGGTGCGCTGAGACGCCGCCGGCAGGCCCGCCCCTGGCAGTGACGCATGCAGGCCGGAGCGATGCCTGCGCAGTGGCGCTACCATCGCGGCCAATCCACTTGGCCGCGGAGGGCCGCTCGATGAGTTTGGCAATCGGTAGAAGGGCCGTCGCCGGCGTGGCGGCGGCGTTCGGGGCGATGCTGGCGCTGCCCGCGCTGGCGCAGAAGAAGGACAGCGCCGTCATCGGCATGACGCTCGAGCCGACGCCTGGGCTCGACCCGACCGCGGGCGCCGCCTCGGCGATCGGCGAGGTGGTGCACTACAACATCTTCGAGACGCTCACCAAGATCCACTCCGACGGCACGATCGGGCCGCTGCTGGCGCAGAGCTGGACCGTGACGCCCGACAACAAGACCTGGGCCTTCAAGCTGCGGCAGGGCGTCAAGTTCCAGAACGGCGAGCCGTTCGATGCGCAGGCCGTCAAGTTCTCGTACGAGCGTGCGGTGGCGCCGGGCTCGGTCAACAAGGACAAGGCGGTGTTCAACAACATCCTGAACATCGCGACCACCGACGACCACACGGTCATCCTGACGCTGAAGAATCCGAACCCCGACCTGCTGTTCCAAATCGGGCAGACCACGGCCTCGATCGTCGAGCCCAAGAGCGCGGCCACCAACAATGCGCAGCCGGTGGGCACCGGCCCGTACAAGCTGGAGAGCTGGAACAAGGGCTCGTCGGTCGTGCTGGCGCGCTGGGACGGCTACCGCGATGTCAAGGCGGTGCACCTCAGGCGCGTGACGATCCGCTTCATCAGCGACACGGCCGCTCAGGTGGCGGCCCTGCTGTCGGGCGACATCGACGCCTTTCCGCGGGTGGCGGCGGCGCGCAGCCTGGCGCAGTTCCGCGCCGACAAGCGCTTCCAGGTGCTGATCGGCGGCTCGCGCGCGAAGACGATCCTGGCGATCAACAACAAGCGCAAGCCGCTCGACGACGTGCGCGTGCGCCGCGCGATCGCGATGGCGATCGACCGCAAGGCGGTGATCGAAGGCGCGGCCGACGGCTTCGGCACCCCGATCGGCAGCTTCTACACGCCCGGCTCACCCGGCTACGTCGACCTCACCGCGGTCAACGCCTATGCGCCGGAGAAGTCGCGCGCGCTGCTCAAGGAGGCCGGCGTCGCCACGCCGCTGGAGCTGACGATGAAGCTGCCGCCGACGCCGTATGCGCGCCAGGGCGGCGAGGTGATCGCCGCCGAGCTGGCCAAGGTGGGCATCATCGCCAAGCTCGAGAACGTCGAATGGGCGCAGTGGCTGTCGGGCGTGTACGGCCAGAAGGCCTACGACCTGACGGTGATCTCGCACGTCGAGCCGCTGGACTTCGGCAACTTCGCGCGCCCCGGCTACTACTGGGGCTACGAGTCGCCGAAGTTCAACGAGCTGTGGACCAGGATCAACACCACCGCCGACACCGCGCAGCGCAACCAGTTGATGGGCGAGGCGCAGCGGCTGGTGGCCGACGACGCAGTGGCGGCGTACCTGTACCAGAACACCTGGATCACGGTGGCAAAGGCCGGCCTGAAGGGCCTGTGGAAGGACACGCCGATCTTCGCCAACGATCTGTCGGCAATGTCGTGGCAGTGAGCTGACGCCGGCAGGTGTGCCGCGTCAGCCCGCGCCCGGCGGCGACAGGTCAGG